>DATABU010000177.1:0-9064 GCA_036259415.1 Longimicrobiaceae bacterium | reverse complement strand
CACCTCCTGCTCGCCACCGCACACCACATCGCCTTCGACGGCTGGTCCAGGGGAGTCCTCCTCCGCGAGCTGCGCGAGCTGTACGCCGCGTTCAGCGAGGGCCGGCCCTCGCCGCTCCCCGAGCTGCCGATCCAGTACGCCGACTACGCGGTGTGGCAGCGGGAACGGCTGCAGGGAGCCGGCCTGGCTTCCCAGCTCGCCTGGTGGCGGGAGCGGCTGGCGGGCGCGCCGCCCCTGCTGGAGCTCCCCGCAGACCGCCTGCGCCCCCGGGTGCCGAGCTTCCGCGGGGAACAGGCTTCCGCCCGCGTCCCCGCCGGCCTCGCCGACGCGCTGCGCGTCCTGGGCCGGGAGGAGGGAGCCACCCTCTTCATGACCGTGCTGGCCGCCTTCCAGGCCCTCCTCTGCCGCTGGTCGGGGCAGGAGGACGTGGTGGTGGGCGCGCCGGTCGCGGGGCGCGCGCGCTCCGAGACGGACGGCCTGGTCGGGTGCTTCATCAACACCCTGGCGCTCCGCACCGACCTGTCCGGCGACCCCGCGTTCCGGGAGATCCTCGGGCGCGCCCGCGAGGCCGCGCTGGGGGCGTTCGCCCACGAGGAGGTCCCCTTCGAGCGGGTGGTGGAGGAGCTCCGCCCGGAGCGGAGCCTCAGCTACTCCCCGGTGTTCCAGGTCCTGCTGAACTTCCGCAACTTCCCCCGCACGCCCGCGCAGGCCGGCGGCCTGGGGATCGCGGCGCTCGCGCCGGACCGCGGCGTCGCCACCTTCGACCTGGCCCTGGAGGTGGAGGAAGGAGAGGACGGCCTCGTCTGCGTCCTGGAGTACGCCGCGGAGCTCTTCGAGCGGGAGCGGATGACCCTCCTGCTGGACCACTTCCTGGCGCTCCTGGAGCAGGTCGCGGCCGACCCGGGGGTGCGCCTCTCCGCCATCCGGCTCCCGGGCCGCACGGACGAGCCCGGGACCGGCGCCGCGGGACCGCGCCGGGCGGAGCTGGTGCACGAGCGGGTGGCCGCGCAGGCCGGGCTCACCCCGGACGCGGTGGCGGTCGCCCGGGAGGGCGGGTCGCTCACCTACGCCGAGCTGGACCTCCGCGCCAACCGCCTGGCGAACCACCTCCGGCGCCTGGGAGTGGGGCCCGAGGTCCGGGTGGGTGTGTGCATGGAGCGCTCCCCCGAGCTGGTGGTCGCCCTCCTGGCGGTCCTCAAGGCCGGGGGGGCGTACGTCCCGCTCGACCCCGGCCATCCGCCGGACCGCCTCGCCTTCGTGCTGGAGGACGCGGACGTGGCGGTGGTGCTCACCGGGGGAGGGCCGGCGGAGCGCCTGCCCGCGGGTGGCGCGCGCGTGGTCCACCTGGACAGGGACCGCCCGCTCATCGCCGCGGAGAGCCCTTCGGCTCCCCGGGTGGAGGTCGCGCCGGAGAGCCTGGCGTACGTGATCTACACCTCGGGCTCCACCGGCCGCCCCAGGGGCGTGATGGTCCCGCACGCGGCTCTCGCCAGCCACATGGCCTGGATGGGGCGTGTCTTTCCGCTGGCCCCGGACGACCGCGTGCTGCAGAAGACCCCGGTCGCCTTCGACGCCTCCGTGTGGGAGTTCTGGGCCCCCCTGCAGGCCGGGGCCAGGCTCGTGCCGGCCGCGCCGGGAGCGCACCGGGACCCCCCGGCGCTCCTGCGCGAGGTGGAGGAGGAGGGGATCACCGTCCTGCAGGTGGTGCCCACCCTGCTGCGGGGGCTGCTGGAAGCGTGCGGGGGGGAGCGCCGGACCGGGCTGCGGCGCCTCTTCTGCGGAGGAGAGGCCCTCCCGGCGGAGCTCGCCGCGCGCGCCGCCGCGGCGCTCGGCGCGGAGGTCGTGAACCTGTACGGGCCGACGGAGGCGTGCATCGACGCCACCTTCCAGGTGCGGTCCGGCGCGGAGCCCGGGACCACGGTCCCGATAGGCCGTCCGGTGGACCACGTCGCCGCGTACGTCCTGGACGCCGGGGGGAGCCCGGTGCCGCCGGGGACTCCCGGGGAGCTGTACCTGGGCGGCGCGCAGCTGGCGAGGGGCTACCTCGGGCGCCCGGGGCCCACCGCGGAGCGCTGGGTCCCCGACCCGTTCGGCGCCGTGCCGGGGGAGCGTCTCTTCCGGACGGGAGACCGGGTGCGGCGGCTGGCCGACGGGGCGCTGGAGTTCCTGGGGCGCGTGGACCACCAGGTCAAGCTGCGCGGCTTCCGCATCGAGCCCGGCGAGGTCGAGGCCGCCCTGCGGGAGGTGCAGGGCGTGCGAGACGCGCTGGTGGCGGTGCGGGTGGACGCGGCGGGGGTGGAGCGGCTGGTCGCCTGGCTGGAGGCCGACGGTGGGGTGACGGTGGAGGGGGTGCGGCGCCGCCTGCGGGAGCAACTCCCGGAGTACATGGTCCCGGGGGCCTTCGTGCTGCTGGAGGCGCTGCCGCTGACCCCGAACGGCAAGGTGGACCGGGGGGCGCTCCCCGACCCGGCGCCGGACCGCTCGGCGGCGGGCGCGTACGTGGCGCCCCGTACCCCCACCGAGGAGACGCTGGCGGGGATCTGGGCGGAGGTCCTGGGCGTGGAGCGCGTGGGAGTCCACGACAGCTTCTTCGCCCTGGGCGGGCACTCCCTGCTGGCGATGCGGGTCGTATCGCGGGTCCGCGAGGCCGTGGGGGTGGAGCTCCCGGCGGACGCGGTGTTCGACGCCCCGACGGTGGCGGAGATGTCGGCCCTCCTCCTGCGGCGCCGGGCCGGGGAGGACGGGCGGGACGACGATCTCGCCAGGATGCTTGAAGCGCTGGAGCAGCTGTCGGACCAGGAGGCGGAGCGGCTCCTGGCGGAGGACCTCCCGGGACCGCTTTGACGGAGCCGACCCCGATGGACCCCGTCGCCGAGCGGATCGCCGCCCTGCCCCCCGCCAAGCGCGCGCTGCTGGAGGCGAAGCTGCGCGTGTCGGAGGCCCGCCTCCCCGCGGGCCCGGCGCTGGTCCGCCGGGGCGGAGGGGACGGCGCCCCGCTCTCCTTCTCCCAGCAGCGGCTCTGGTTCCTGCACGCGCTCGACCCCGGGAGCGCGCTGTACAACGTCCCGCGGGCCTTCCGGCTGCGGGGGCGCCTGGACGCGGCGGCGCTGCGCCGGGCGCTGGAGGCGGTGGTCGCCCGCCACGAGGTGCTGCGCACCCGCATCGTCTCCGGGGACGGGGTGCCGCGGCAGACCGTGGAGCCGGCGGGCGCGGTCCCGCTCCCCGTGGTGCACCTGGCCGGCCTCCCCGACGGGGTGCGCGCGCGGGAGGCGCTGGCACGGCTCCGCGACGCGGCGGCGCAGCCGTTCGACCTGTCCGCCGGACCGGTGCTGCGGGCGGCGCTCCTCCGGCTCGGCCCGGACGAGCACCTGCTCCTGCTGACCGTGCACCACGTCGCCTCGGACGGGTGGTCCACGCACGTGCTGGCGGCTGACCTGTCGGCGGCGTACGCGGCGGCGCTCCGCGGCGAGCCCGCGGCGCTCCCCGAGCTGCCGCTCCAGTACGCCGACTACGCCGCGTGGCAGCGCGAGCGGCTGGCGGGGAGCGCGCTGGACGGGGAGCTGGGCTACTGGCGGGAGAAGCTGGCGGGCGCGGAGGTGCTGGAGCTCCCCGCCGACCACCCCCGGCCCCCGGTGCAGAGCTTCCGGGGGAGGAAGCACGGCTTCGCGATCTCCCCCGCGCTGCGCGACCGGTGCCGGACGCTGGCGGGGGAGGCGCGGGCCACCCCCTTCATGGTACTGCTGTCCGCCTTCTACGCCCTGCTGGGCCGCTACACCGGCCGGACCGACCTGCTGGTGGGCTCCCCCGTCGCGGGGCGCAGCCGGAGCGAGGTGGAGCCGCTGGTCGGCTTCTTCGTCAACACCCTCCCGCTGCGGGGCGACCTGGCCGGCGACCCCTCCTTCCGCCAGCTGGTCGCCCGGACCCGCGAGACGGCGATGTCCGCCATGCTCCACCAGGAGGTGCCCTTCGAGCGGCTGGTGGAGGAGCTGCGGCCGGAGCGCGACCCCAGCCGGAGCCCGCTGGTGCAGGTGATGTTCGCGCTCCAGAACACCCCGCCGCAGGTGCTCGCCCTCCCCGGCGCGACTGCGGAGCCGGTGGAGATCGACCTGGGCATCGCCAAGTTCGACCTGACGCTCTTCCTGCACGAAGAGGGACCCGGGCCTCGCGGCGTGCTGGAGTACGCCGCCGACCTCTTCGAGCCGGAGACCGCCGCGCGCATCGCCGCCCGGTTCGTCCGGCTCCTGGAGGGGGCCGCCGCGGCCCCGGACCGCCCCCTCTCCTCCCTCGCGCTCCTGGACCCCGCCGAGCGCCTCCACCTGACGGAGGGGGTGAACCGCACGGAGCGCCCGTTCCCGCGCGACGCCTCGCTCCCCGGGTTGTTCGCGGCGCGCGCCGCGGCGTCGCCCGGCTCGGTGGCGCTGGAGCACGGCGGGACGCGGACGACCTACGCCGAGCTGGACGAGCGCTCCTGCCGCCTGGCGGGCGCGCTCGCCGCCGCGGGGGTGGAGCCGGGCGGCCGCGTCGGGCTGCTGCTGGAGCGCTCCCCGCGGATGGTGGAGGCGATGCTGGGCGTCCTCCGCGCGGGCGGCGCGTACGTCCCCCTGGACCCGTCGCACCCGCCGGAGCGCCTGCGGGCGGTGGCGGAGGACGCCGGGGTGCGCGTGCTGCTCGCGCGCGGCGCAGTGCCGCCCGCCCTCGTCGGCGCGGCCCGGGTGCTCGACGTGGACGAGGCGCTCTCCGCGGCCCCGCTCGCGCCCCGGTGGAGCCCCGGCGGCGGCGACCCCGCCTACGTGATCTACACCTCCGGCTCCACCGGCACCCCCAAGGGCGTGGTGGTCTCCAACCGCGCCGTGGCGCGCCTGGTGGTGGGGACGGACTACGTGCGGCTCGGCCCCGGCGACGCGGTCGCTCACCTGGCGAACCCCGCCTTCGACGCGGCGACCTGGGAGGTGTGGGGCGCGCTGCTGAACGGCGCCCGCCTGGTGGTCGTGGACCGCGACGACGCGATCTCCCCCGCCCGGCTCCGCGCCGTGCTCCGCGACCGCGGGGTGAGCGCGCTCTTCCTCACCACCGCGCTCTTCAACACCGTGGCCCGGGAGGCGCCGGACGCCTTCGCCACGGTGCGGCACGTGCTGTTCGGGGGCGAGGCGTGCGACCCGGCGGCCGTGCGGCGCGTCCTGGACGCCGGCGCGCCGGAGCGGCTGCTGCACGTCTACGGCCCCACGGAGACCACGACGTTCGCGACCTGGCACCCCGTCGCGGAGCTCCCGGAGGGCCGCACCGTCCCCATCGGCCTCCCCGTCGCCGACGCGCGGGCGTACGTCCTGGACGCGCAGATGGAGCCGGTCCCGGCGGAGGTCCCCGGCGAGCTGTACGTGGGCGGCGACGGGGTGGCGGCCGGCTACGCGGGGCGGCCGGGGCTCACCGCGGAGCGCTTCCTCCCCGACCCGTTCTCGCGGGAGCCCGGAGCGCGCATGTACCGCACCGGCGACCGGGTGCGGCGCCGCCCCGGCGGGGAGCTGGAGTTCCTGGGACGGGTGGACCGGCAGGTGAAGGTGCGCGGCTTCCGCATCGAGCCCGGCGAGGTCGAGGCGGTGCTGGGCGGGTTCCCGGGGGCCGAGGGCGTGGCGGTGACGGTGCGGGAGGACGCCTCCGGCGCGCCGGGGGGACGGCGGCTGGTGGCGTACGCGGCCCCGGACTCGCTGGACGTGGAGGCGCTGCGCCGGTTCGCCCGCGAGCGCCTGCCGGACTACATGGTCCCGGCGGCCTGGGTGCTCCTCGCCGGGCTCCCCCTCACCCCCAACGGCAAGGTGGACCGCCCCCGGCTCCCCGCGCCCGAGCTCCCCGCGGCCTCGGCGCGGTACGCGGCCCCGCGCGACATGCTGGAGGACCAGGTCGCCGCCATCTGGGAGGAGCTGCTCGGCGTGCAGCCCGTGGGGATCCGCGACGACTTCTTCGAGCTGGGCGGCCACTCGCTGCTGGCCGTGCGGATGATGAGCCGGGTGGAGGAGCGGTTCGGCAGGGCGGTGCCGCTCGCCGCGCTCTTCGCGGGGGCGACGGTCGCGGACCTGGCCGCGGCGCTGCGGAGGGAGTGGCCGGAGGGCGACGCGGAGCCGGTGGTGACGCTGAACGGGGATGGCGCCCGCCCGCCGCTCTTCTTCCTGCACGGCGACGTGAGCGGCGGCGGGCTGTACGGCCTGACGCTCGCGCGCTGCCTGGGCGCCGACCAGCCGCTCCACCTCCTTCCCCCGCTCCACCCCGACCCCGGCGAGACCGGCCCCGGCGTCCGCGAGATGGCGCGCCGGCAGCTGGAGACGATCCGCGGCGTGCAGCCCCGCGGGCCGTACCGCCTGGGCGGCTACTGCAACGGCGGCCTGGTGGCCTACGAGGCCGCGCGCCTGCTGAGGAGGCGGGCGAGCGCGTGGAGCTGCTGCTGGTGGTGGAGGCTTCCGGCGAGAACGCGCACTACCCCACCCTGCTGCGCGGAGTGCAGCTGTGGGGACGGCTGGCGGGAGACGGGCCGGGGGAGCGGCTGGATCGGGTCGCGCGGGTGCGGGCGCACGCCCGCGACTTCCACCGCGAGCTGAGGGAGCAGGCCGCCCGGGGCGTCCGGGGGCTCACCACCTTCGCCCGCGCCAAGGCCGGGAGCGCGCTCCACCGCCTGGCGCGCCGCGGCGCCGCGGGAGGCCCCGCGCCCACCGCAGCCCCGGCTCCGCAGCCCGACGCCTCCCGGCGGGCACCGCGCCTCCGCCACATGCGCCGGGCGGTCGGCAGCTACCTCCCTGGACGGTACGGCGGCCGGGTCACGCTGATCTGGGGCGGGGAGGCGCCGCCGCCAGGGTGGGACCCCACCGCCGGCTGGGGCCGGGTGGCGCGCGAGGTGGAGATCGTTCACGTCCCCGGCGACCACGACACCTGCGTCTCGGTGCACCTGGAGGAGCTGGCGGAGAAGGTCTCCGGCCTGCTCCGCCGCGCGGACGGCCCGGGCTAGGGAGCGCCCTTCGCCGTAAGCCGCTCCTTCGCGAGGAGGTCCGCCGCGCGCTCCGGCGTGGTCCCCCGCTCCTCCGCCATCCGCAGCACGGCCAGCACGGTGTCGTGGATGGCGTCCACCCGGGCCGCGCTCACCGCCGGGTCCTCCCCGCGCAGGTCGCCCACCCCCGCGATCACCCCGCCCGCGTTCGCCACGTAGTCGGGGACGTAGAGGACGCCCCGCTCCGCCAGCATCTCCCCGTGGCGCGGCTCCAGGAGCTGGTTGTTGGCCCCGCCGCAGACGATGGGCGCCGCGAGCAGCGGGATCGTCCCGTCGTTCAGCACGCCGCCCAGCGCACAGGGCGCGAACACGAGCGCCGGCTCGTCGAAGATCCCGTCGGGCTCGACCACCTCCGCGCCGAATCCGGACGCCAGCCGGGCCGCGCGCCCCCCGTCCACGTCCGCCACGACCAGCGACGCGCCCGCCCCCCCGAGCAGCCGCGCCAGGTGCGCGCCGACGTTGCCGCACCCCTGCACCGCCACCCGCACCCCGGCCAGTTCCGCGCTCCCGCGACGGTGCAGCACGGCGGCCTGCATGGCGCGGAAGACGCCGCGGGCGGTGTGCGGCGACGGGTCGCCGAGCCGGTGCGCCAGCCCGCCGACGTACGGCGTCTCCTCGGCGATCCACGCCATGTCCTCCGGCCCCGTCCCCACGTCCTCGCCCGTGGTGAAGCTCCCCCCGAACGCCGCGACGAAGCGCCCGTGCGCCCGGAAGAGCGCCCGCCGGTCGGCGACGTGCTCCGGCGCGAGGATCACCGCCTTCCCGCCGCCCGCGTCCAGCCCCGCCACCGCATTCTTGTAGGTCATCCCCCGCGCCAGCCGCAGCGCGTCGTTCAGCGCCTCGTCGCGCGAGCCGTAGCGCCACAGCCGCGTGCCGCCCACCGCCGGCCCCAGCGCGGTGCTGTGCACCGCGATGACCGCGCAGTAGCCGGCCCGCGGGTCCTCCGCGTACGCAACCCGCTCGAACCCCTCCACGGCGATCTCCTCGATTCGCAACCCGCCAGCCCTCCGCTCGGGTGGAACGCGCGGCTCCCCGCCGCACGAGCAATCTACGCGCGCCGCCGTGCCGACGCACGCCCGCTGCGGTAGGCAAGTCGTCCCTGTTGACTCGTCCCTTTATATGACACTTACTATAAATGGCGCATCCGGGTCCGGACGCGGACCGGCCAAACTTCTCTCCGGGGGAACACTATGAGCCGTTCGATCACCCTTCTTCGCCGGGCGCTGCTCGGCACCGCCTGCGCCATCGTGTTCGGGTTCGGCGGCGCCGAGCTGCTCGCGAAGCCCGCCCCCGAAGCGGCCCCGCCCCTCTGCAACCCCGGCTACCGGCTGTGCAAGACCTGCACGGGACAGTGGTACTGCGCCGTAGACACGGGCTCGTGCCCGCCCTGCGAGCTGGCAAAGTAGAACCATTGCGCGCCCTTGCCGGACTTTGGCAGGCGCGGCACTGGCAGCACGCCGGCTGCCCGGCCGCACCAGAATTCCCTCAGCAGGAGGACGTATGCGTAAAATCTTCACAGTGCCCGCGGTGATACTCGCCCTCGCGCTCGCCGCCTGCGGCGACATGCCCATGCAGCCGGAGCCGGCCGGGCCGGCGGCTGCACGCGCCCCCGTTGCCGGCCCCGGCGACGCCACCGCCGCGAGCGCCCTCACCGTCAGCAGCCTGCAGTGCTACGACTTGGGCGGCGGCGGGATCTACTACAATCTCACCAGCTGCTCGGCGTGGGCCAGCGGCGGCACGCCCGGGTATACGTTCACCTGGGACGTGATCGTGACCTCCGAGGACCCCAACAGCTCGTACATCGAAGGTGTGTGCACGGACAGTTATCCCGTCACCGTGACCGTGAGGGATGCTGCCGGCGCCGTCGCCTCCAAGAGCGAGACCTTCGACTGCTATGCCAAGTCGCCCGGCAACGGCAGCGGCCTGGAGCCGTAGCACACACGGGGACCTCACCTGCCGACGCGCGTTCGCCGGACACGGGAGCAGGCCCGCGGCAGCGTTGCCGAGGGCGCCTGAAGCGAACGAAGCGGGGGC
>DATABU010000176.1:0-2559 GCA_036259415.1 Longimicrobiaceae bacterium | reverse complement strand
GGCGGGGGCGCGAGGGACGCGCCCCCGCCGCGCCGGGGCGCTCAGCGGGCGGGGAGGGGGAGCTCGAACGGGGCGGGGATCTCGTAGAACTCCCCGGCCTGCATCATCACCGAGGGCGGCATGCCGAACATCTGGACGCATGCCCGGGTGAGGTGGGCGGAGTCGGAGAAGCCACAGAGGTGGGCCGCGGCGGACAGGGTGTGGCCGCGCCCCACGGCGAGCATCGCCCGGGTGAGCCGCCGCCAGAGCACGTACCGCCGGAACGGGAGGCCGACCTCGCCGCTGAAGAGGTGCGCGAAGCGGCTCGGCGAGAGGAAGACCGCCCGGGCGACGTCGTCGAGGGAGATCCTGGAGGTGTCCATCTGCCGGATCACCTCCAGCGCGCGGAGGACCCGCGGGTCCAGGGCGTACACGGGCGGCGGCCCCACGCACAGCTCGCGCACCACGGAGTGGATCAGGCGCGCCGTCTCGGGGGCGTCCACCGGCTCCTCCCACAGCGCGCCGAGCGCGGGCACGACCCGCTCGAGCTTCGCTTCGGACAGGACCATGACGGGCTCGCGGAACGCGCGCTGCAGCCAGTGTCCCTCCCGCGTCTCCGGGTCGACGAAGATCATCCCGAGGAGCGATCCCGCGGGGGTGAACTGGTGCGGCACGTCGGCCGCCACCATGATCCCGCGCTCCCTCACCCAATCCCCGTCCGGCCCCTGCAGGCCGACCACGCCGTCCAGGCCGACCACGATCTGGATGGCGTGGTGCGAGTGGGGGGGGACGACCCCGTCGCCCCGCCCGAGGGTGAGGAAGCCCCCGTCCCAGAGGTACCACCGCGCCCGCCACCTCACCTTCGCTCTCCCCTCGCCGGTCATCTCCGACAGAACGGCCTCCTCGCGCATGTGGGTTCCAGGAAAGAGGCGGAGTCGGGCCGTCCCCGCGTACGGCCCTCCCGGATGGTCGCCGGCCCTCACGCTCCGGGCTCGTGCGGCGCCTCGACCGAAGACAGCCGGTTTGTACAAAGACCCCAGCGGATTCGTTCAATGCGAACCGGCGCCGCCAGGACAGATTGTACCCGTGACGCAGGACACCGGCAACCAGCCACGCGAGAAGAACGATGACCGCTTACACGAAGGGGACCCGCGGAGCACACGGGTGGAAGAGGGCGGCGGGGCTCGCCGCCGCCGCGCTGGGCATCATGTTCCTGGGAGCGTGCACCCAGCTGATGATGATGATGCACGGCGACGTCGAGCCGCCGCCGGCCTCGGAGTTCGGCTTCGGACCGCGGCGGTCCAGCGGGGGGCTCTACGAGGCCACCATCGAGCCCGCGGAGCCGCTCCGCACCCGGCGGCTGCACACGGTCAGGCTGTCCATCCGCGCGGCGGGAGAACGGCCGGTCGAGGGGGCCTCCATCGCGGTGGACGGCGGGATGCCCCAGCACGGGCACGGGCTGCCGACCCGCCCGCGGGTGACGCGCAGCCTCGGCGACGGCACGTACCAGGTGGACGGGGTGAAGTTCAACATGGGCGGCTGGTGGGAGCTGAAGTTCCGTATCGACTCCGAGGCCGGCACCGACAGCGTCACCTTCAACCTGGAGCTGTGAGGGACCATGGATCCCCTCGATCTGGCGATCGTCGGCGGCGGGGCGACGGGGCTCGCCGCGGCCGTCCAGGCCGCGGCGGAAGGGCTCAGGACCACGGTGCTGGAGCGCGGTCCTCTCGGGGGGCGCCTGCGGGGGCTGGCCCGGGTGCAGACGGTGCCGGGCCACCCGGTGGGGCTCAGCGGGTCCGAGCTGGTCGAGCGCTCGGCCGAGCAGGCGCGGAGGTTCGGGGCGGAGGTCCGGACCGGGGCCGACGTGGGCGCGCTCCGGGTAGAGGGTGACCTGCGGGTCCTCGAGCTCGCCGACGGCGGCACCGTCGCCACGCGGGCCGTGGTCGTCGCGAGCGGAGCCGGGCTCCCGGAGCTCCCGGTGCCCGGACTCCGGGAGCTGGTCGGCAGCGGCGTCCACTTCGGCGCTCCCGCGGAAGTCCCGGAAGCGCTGTGCGGGAGGGACGTGTTCGTGGCCGCGGAGCTGGACGTCGCCGCCGAGGCCGGACTGCGCCTGAGCCGCCGCTGCCGCAGCGTGACGCTGCTCCCGCCGGACCGGCGCGTCTCGCCGCGGCCGAGCCCGGAGCTCGCCGGCAGGCTGCGGGGCACGCTGAACGTCCGGATCGTCCCGAACGCGGAGGTCCTCGAGGTGGCCGGGGTCGAGAGCCTGGAGACCGTCACGCTGCGACACCGCGCGACGGGGCGGACGAGCGTCTGGACCGCCACCGCCCTCTTCCTGCTCGGACTGGAGACCCCCCGCACCGCCTGGCTCTCGGGTGTGGTCGTCCTGGACGGCCGGGGCTTCGTCGCCACCGGACCGGAGGCGCGGCACCGGGCCGGCGAGGCGCCGGAATGGCCGCTCCCGCGGAGCCCCTTCCCTCTGGAGGCGAGCGCTCCCGGGGTGTTCGCTGCCGGGGGCGCGCGGCGCGGCGCGGCCTGGTGCGCCGGGTGCTCGACCGGGGAGGGGATCGCTTCCGCCAGACA
>DATABU010000175.1:0-2831 GCA_036259415.1 Longimicrobiaceae bacterium | reverse complement strand
GACCGGAATCCGGTTCGCCGCCCCGTCGCTTCACCCGTGGGTCCGGCTCAGCCGCTCCCCGCCCCCGCCATCTCCCCGGACGCCGCGGCGGCGCCCAGCATGATGTCCATCTTGTACAGCAGCCGGGGAAAGTCCACCGGCTTGCTCTCGTACTCGTCGCACCCGGCCTGGAGGGCGCGCTCCCGGTCGCCCGGCATGGCGTGCGCGGTCAGGCCGATGATGGGGATGGCCCGGGTCGCGGGCTCCGCCTTGAAGGTGGAGGCGAGCGTCCAGCCGTCCTTTCCGGGGAGGCTGAGGTCCAGCAGCACCAGGTCCGGCCGCTCGCCGGCCACCGCGGCCTCTGCCCCCAGCCCGTCCGCCACCTCCACCACCCGGTACCCCCGCCCGGCCAGCCGGCGCGCCAGGATGCCGCGGGTGGTGGAGTCGTCCTCCACCAGCAGCACCTTGCCCGCCCGCCCGGGCGCGGACACCGGCCGCTGCGGTGCCCCGGCCGCGTCGCCGCCCGTCCCGGGCGCCGTCCCCGGCCCTGCCAGGCGGCGCACGGTGGCGACCAGGCGCTTGCGGTCCACCGGCTTGGAAAGGTACTCCGCGTCCTGCGCGGCGCCGGCAAGCTCGGAGCGGTCCAGCCCGGTGAGCATCACCACCCGGGGCGCGCGCCCCCCCGGCTCCGCGCGCAGCCGGGCCAGCGCCTCCGCCCCGGTCATGTCCGGGAGCATGGCGTCCAGGGTGACCACGGCGGGGGCGTGCTCGCGGACCAGGCGGAGCAGGTCCTCCCCCGTGCCGCCCACGGCCACCCGGAACCCTGCCACCCGGAGGGTGCGCGCGATGGCGTCGCGGATGGTCACGTCGTCGTCCACCACCAGCACCGAAGCGCCCGCGCCGGCGACCTCCGGCTCCGGCGCCGCGGCGATGCGGCGCACCGGGACCGACACCGTGAAGGCGGAGCCCGCGTCCGGCTCGCTCTCCACCGAGATGTGCCCGCCCATCAGCCGGCAGAAGCGCTCCGCGATGGCGAGTCCCAGCCCCGTGCCGCCGTATCGGCGGGTGGTGGAGGGGTCCGCCTGCACGAAGGGCTGGAAGAGCCGCTCCATCTGCTCCGGTGTGATGCCGATCCCCGTGTCGCGCACCCGGAACGACGCCTCGCCCGCCTCGCCGACCGCCCCGGCGCAGCGGCCCTCGATCCACACGGAGCCGCTCTCGGTGAACTTCACCGCGTTGGCCACCAGGTTCAGGAGCACCTGCCGCAGCCGCACCCGGTCGGCCAGCACCCACCCCGCGTCGGGGGCGGTGGCCACGTGCAGCGCCAGGCCCTGACGCTCCGCCAGGGGGCGGACCGTCTCCGCCACTTCGCTCACCAGCCCGGAGACCTCGAAGGGCTCCGGCGACAGCTCGATGCGTCCCGCCTCCATCTTGGAGAGGTCCAGCAGCTCGTCGATGAGGCGCAGCAGCTCGTAGCCGGAGGCGCGGATCCGCTCCAGGTCCGGGACCATGGCCGCGGGGGTCCCCGGCTCCTCCGCCAGGATCTCGCAGCTCCCCAGGATCCCGGAGAGCGGGGTGCGCAGCTCGTGGCTGACGTTTGCGAGGAACTGGCTCTTGGTGCGGTTGGCGGCCTCCGCCGCCTCCTTGGCGTCCTGGAGCGCCTGCTTCACGCGGGTCCGCTCGGACACGTCGCGCAGCACGATCAGGCGCCCGCTCAGCCCGCTGCGCCGCGCCGACACCGACGAGACGCGCACGTCGTAGGTGCGGGCCTCCTCGTCCGCGCCCACCACCAGCTCGGAGGCGGGTCCCGGCCCCCCGAAGGAGCGGTCCCGCGCCCCCCAGACGGCGCGCAGCGCCGGGACGTCCGTCACCGGCCGGCCCACCACCCGGTGCGAGGGCGCCCCCAGGATGACCTGCGCCGCGGGGTTGATGTCCACCACCCGGTCGGCCTCGTCCAGCACGATCACCCCGTCCTGCATCTCCTCCAGCACCGCGTCGCGCGCCACCGGGACGATGGAGAGCAGGCCGAAGCGGAAGATCCCCGCCGTGAGCAGCGCGCCCTTCAGCGGGAACACGAACGGGGTGAGGTTGATCCCCGGGATGGGGCTGTCGCCCAGCAGGAAGAGCAGGTTGGGGATGGCGGTGGCCACCCACCCCGCCACCAGGGTGGCGACCTGCCAGCGGTACAGCCGGGGCGCCGTGGCGGCGCGGATCAGCAGCAGGAGCATGCTGAACAGGATCAGCGCGTACGACACCCACACGTTGATCCAGAACCCCACGGCGGGCGTGGCGACGAACTCCATGCGCCCGCCGGCCTCCACCATCCCGTACGACCGGAACACCCAGTGGTGCCGGTCGTTGGTGAAGACCAGCGCCACGAAGGCCAGGTGCGCAAGGATGAGGATCGCCACGCTCGCCGACGTCAGCCCCCGGCCGCGGCCGGCGTACTCCACCGCCAGCAGCAGCCACCCGATGGGCTGCGCCACGATGCCCAGATAGATGAAGCCGGTCCAGAACGCCGCCCACTCCCGGTCCGCGGCGGCCAGGTGCAGCCCGTAGGCGAGCGCCCAGACGGCCCCGCCGGCCATGAGGATGATGAAGCCGGGCGCGCCGCGCACCTGGCGGTGCCGCCAGGCGTACGCGCCCAGCAGCGTCAGGATCAGCGCCGAGACGACGAGCGGGGGGAGGTAGGGCGTGGACTGCCAGACCATGGCGAGCGGGTGCCGCGGGGGCGGAGGGCGGGTCCGGGAGCGTGAACTCCCGCCGGTTCAAAGATATGGGCGCTGCCGCGCGCGACAAGGCTCGCGCCGGGGCGCCCATATCTTTGAACCGGCGGGAGTTCACGCTCCCGG
>DATABU010000174.1:0-5496 GCA_036259415.1 Longimicrobiaceae bacterium | reverse complement strand
GTCCTCCAGGAGGTAGCGGATGCGGTCGGCGGGGTAGGCGGGGTCCACGGGGACGTAGCAGGCGCCGGCCCTGAGCACGCCCAGCAGCGCCGCCAGCATGGCGGGCGAGCGCTCCAGGCAGAGCGCGACGCGGTCCTCCGGGCCGACGCCGAGGGCGCAGAGGCGTGCGGCGAGCGCTTCGGCGCGGCGCTCCAGCTCGGCGTAGGACAGCGGCTCGGCGCCCTCCTGCACCACGGCCGGGGCGTCGGGGCGGCGCAGGGCGGCCTCGCGCAGGAGCTCCGGGAGGGGACGGGCGGCGGGGAGCGCGCGGGGGGTGCCGCTCCAGGCGGTGAGCTGGAGCGCCCGCTCGTCGTCCAGCACCGGGGCGAGCTCCGAGAGGCGCCGCTCCGGGTCGGCGGCGCCCTCCTCCAGCACGCGCGCCAGGTACGCCGTCATCGCCTGGACGGTGGCGCCGTCGAAGAGGTCGGCGTTGTAGGTGGCCGAGAGGTGCAGCCCGCCTGTGCGGGCGGGGACCGCGGTGAGCGCCAGGTCGAGCGCCGCGGCCTGGCCGCCCGCGTCGAGCGGCGTCACCCGGATCCCCGGCAGCTCCAGCGCGATCCCCCCCACGTCCGGCAGGTTGAGGGAGACCTGGTAGACCGCGGTGTGGGCCAGGCTCCGCTCGACGCTCAGCTCCTCCAGCAGCCGCTCGAAGGGGACGTCCTGGTGCGCGTAGGCGCCCAGCGTGGTCTCGCGGACCCGCGCCAGCACCTCGCCGAAGGACGGGTCGTCCGAGAGGTCCACCCGCAGCGCGAGCATGTTGAGGAAGAAGCCGACCATCCCCTCCGTCTCGGCGCGCGTGCGCCCCGCCACCGGGGTGCCCACCACCACGTCGTCCTGGCCGGCGTACCGCCGCAGCGTCGCGGCGTAGCCGGCGAGCAGCGCCATGAAGAGCGTCGCGCCCCCGCGGAGGGCGGCGCCCCGGAGCGCGTCGGCGGCCTCCGCGGAGACGATCCGGGTGTGCACCTCCGCCCGGTGCGTCTGCACGGCGGGGCGCGGCCGGTCCGTCGGGAGGTCGAGGAGCGCGGGGGCCCCGTCCAGGCGCCCGCGCCACCAGGCGAGCTGCCGCTCCAGCGCCTCCCCCTGGAGCCACTCCCGCTGCCAGACCGCGAAGTCGGCGTACTGCAGCTCCGCTTCCGGCAGCGGCGACGGGCGCCCCTCCCGGTACGCCGCGTAGAGCGCCGACAGCTCGCGGTAGAGCACCCCGAACGACCACCCGTCGCTGACCGCGTGGTGGATGGTCAGCAGGAGGACGTGCTCCTCCGGAGCCGCGCGCAGCAGGCGGACGCGCATGAGCGGCCCGGCCTCCAGGTCCACGGGGCGGCGGGCCTCCTCCCCGGCGAGGCGGCGCACCTCGTCCTCCGTCCCCGCCTTCCCCGC
Organism: Longimicrobiaceae bacterium; assembly: GCA_036259415.1. Taxonomy (GTDB): domain Bacteria; phylum Gemmatimonadota; class Gemmatimonadetes; order Longimicrobiales; family Longimicrobiaceae; genus JAFAYN01. The sequence goes on along the minus strand of DATABU010000174.1, from coordinate 4,080 downwards.
GGCGGCGACCTCCTCCACGTCCAGCCGGAAGCCGCCGGCCGGCGCGACCACCTGCACGGCCCCTCCGTCCGCCTCGGCGAAGACCGTCCGCAGCGACTCGTGGCGGCGGACCATCTCCGCGAACGCCCGCTCCAGCGCCCCCGCGTCCAGCGGCCCCTCCAGCCGCAGCGCGCCGGTGATGTTGAAGTGCGCGTTCACCGGCTCCATCCGGTCCAGGAACCAGAGACGCTGCTGCGAGAACGAGAGCGGCGCCGGGACGGAGCGGTCGCGGGGGACGATGGGCGGCGCGGAGGCCCGCCGCGCCTCGGCGACCGCCTCCGCGAGCGCGGCGACGGTGGGCCGCTCGAACACGGCGCCGAGCGGCACCTCCACGCCGAGGACGGCGCGCACCCGCGACACCACGCGCGTCGCCAGGAGCGAGTGGCCGCCCAGGTCGAAGAAGCTCCGGTCGGTCCCCACGCGCGGGAGGCGCAGCACCTCCGCGAAGATCCCCGCCAGCACCTCCTCCGTGGGTGTCCGCGGCGCCGCGGGCTCCGCCTCCTGCCGCGGCTCCGGAGCCGGGAGCGCCCGCCGGTCCACCTTCCCCGTGGGCGTGAGCGGGAGCGCCTCGATCTCGACCAGCGCGGAGGGGACCATGTGCTCCGGGAGCCGCTCGCGGAGCCAGGCGCGGAGGTCGGCCTCCCCCGCTCCCCCGCCGTCCGGGACGTGGTAGGCGACCAGCCGCCGCTCCCCCGGCCCCTCGTCGCGGGCCACCACGACCGCCTCTCGGACCGCCGGATGCGCGCGCAGCGCCGCTTCCACCTCGCCGGGCTCGACGCGGAAGCCGCGCACCTTCACCTGCGCGTCCGTCCGCCCCAGGAACTCCAGCGCGCCGTCCGGGAGCCGCCTCGCGCGGTCGCCGGTGCGGTAGAGCCGGGCGCCGGCCTCCCCGGAGAACGCGTCGGGGACGAACTGCGCCGCGGTGAGGTCCGGGCGGCCGAGGTAGCCGCGGGCGACTCTGGGACCGCCCAGGCACAGCTCGCCGGGGACGCCGACGGGGACCGGCTCGCCCGCCGCGTCCAGCACGTACAGCCGCGCGTTGGGGAGCGGGAGGCCGAGCATCTGCCGGCCGGCCGGGATGCCGCTCGAAGCCGCGTGCGCGGCGCAGATCACCGTCCCCTCGGTGGGGCCGTAGAGCACGTGGAGCTCCACGCCGGGGAACGCCTCCCGCATCTCCTCCAGCAGCTCCGCGGGGACCGCGTCGCCGCCGACGTAGGCGCGCCGCAGCCGCGGGAGCGCGCCGGCGCCGCGCGCCGCGGCTGCGAGCTGACGCATCAGCACCGGCACCGCGTGCAGCGTGGTCGCGTCGGCGATCGCGGCGAGCGTCCGCTCCGCGTCGGCCACCTCCTCGCGGGGGACGATGCGCGCCGCGCCGCCCGTGGCGAGCGGGACCATCACCTCGACCGCCCAGATGTCGAAGGCGAACGAGGAGAGGGCGGTCGTCACGCTGCCGGGGCCGGCCCCGAACGCTTCCCCGGTGCCCAGGAGCAGGTCGACGACGCCGCGGTGCTCCACCCGCACGCCCTTGGGACGCCCCGTGGAGCCGGAGGTGTAGACGACGTAGGCCGTGTTCTCGGGGAGGGCGCCGCCGTTGGGCGCGCCCGCGCCGTATTCCCCCGCACCCGGCTCGTCCACCACCAGCGTGCGGCCCGCGTGCTCCGGGACGGCGTCCGCGTGGGCGCGGCGGGTGAGGAGCACCGGCGCGGCCGCGTCCTCCAGCACCAGCCGGTTGCGCGCCGCCGGGTACGACGGGTCCACGGGGACGTAGCACCCGCCGGCGCGCAGCACGGCGAGCGCGGCGGCGGCCGCGTCCGCCGAGTTCGCCATGAACACCGCCACCGGGACCTCCGGACCCACGCCCAGCGAGCGGAGGCGCCGCGCCAGGGCCGCGGAGCGCGCGTCCAGCTCCGCGTAGGTGACGCGCTCCACGCCGGAGAGCAGCGCCGGGGCCTCCGGGCGGAGCGCGGCGGCCCGCGCGAACAGGTCGTGCACCCTCAGCCCCGCCGGCCGCTCCGCGCCGGTCGCGTTCCAGCCGGCCAGCACGGCGTCCCGCTCGGCCTCGTCCAGCAGGGAGAGCGCGGAGAGGCGCGCGTCCGGTGCGGCGGCGATCCGCTCCACCAGGGTGCGGAAGTGGCCGGCCATCCGCTCGACGGTGGACGCGTCGAAGAGCGCCGCGGCGTAGCCCAGCCCCGCCGCCAGGCCGTCCGCGTGCTCGTACATCCCCAGCGCCAGGTCGAACTTGGCCGCGTAGGCGCCCGTCTCCAGCGGGCTCGCCTCCACGCCCGGCAGCTCCAGCTCCGCCGCGGGCGCGTTCTGGAGCGCGAAGAACACCTGGAAGACCGGGTTGCGGTTCAGGGCGCGCTCCGGGTGCAGCTCCTCCACCAGGCGCTCGAAGGGGAGGTCCTGGTGCGCGTACGCGTCCAGCGCGGTCCGCCGGGCCCGCCCCAGCAGCTCGCGGAACACTGGGTCGCCCCCCAGCTCCGTCCGCAGCGCCAGGGTGTTCACGAACAGCCCCACCACCTCCTCCGTCGCGCGGTGCGTCCGCCCGGCGACGGGGGTGCCGACGACCACGTCCTCCTCCCCCGCGTACTTCGCCAGCAGGAGCTGCCAGGCCGCCAGCAGCGCCATGAAGAGCGTCGCCCCCTCCCTGCGCGCCAGCGCGGCCAGCGCGTCGCGCGTCTCCGCGCCCAGGCCGAACGGGTGCAGCGCCCCCTCCGTGCTCCACGAGGGCGGGCGCGGCCGGTCCGCCGGCAGCTCCAGCGCGGGGGGCGCTCCGGCCAGCCGCTCGCGCCAGAAGGCCAGCTGCCGCTCCAGCGTCTCCCCGGCCAGCCAGCCGCGCTGCCAGACCGCGTAGTCCGCGTACTGGAGCGCGGGCGCCGGCAGCGGCGACGGCTCGCCCCGCACCCCGGCGCCGTACAGCGCCGACAGCTCGCGGAGCATCACGCCCACGCTCCACCCGTCGGAGACGGCGTGGTGCATGGAGAGGAGGAGGACGTGCTCGTCCCCGGCCAGGCGCAGGAGCCCGGCGCGGAGGAGCGGCCCCGCCTCCAGGTCGAACCCCCGGCGCGCCTCCCCCGCGGCGAGAGCCCGCGCCCGGGGGAGCCGCCGGTCCGCCGGGAGGCCGGACAGCTCCGCCAGCGGGAGCGGCACGGGCGCCGCGGGGAGGACGCGCTGCACCGGCCGGCCGTCCACCTCCGGGAAGACGGTGCGCAGCGACTCGTGCCGGTCCACCAGCGCGGCGAGCGCCGCGGCCAGAGCGGCCGGGTCCAGCGCGCCCGTGAGCCGCAGGGCGACGGGCATGGAGTAGACGCCGCTCCCCGGGTCCAGCCGGTCGATGACCCAGAGCCGCTCCTGCGCGAAGGAGAGCGGCAGCTCCCCGTCCCTCGGGGCGGGGAGCAGGGGCGGGAGCCCGGCGCCCCCGTCCGCGCGCCGCGCCGCGTCCACGCGCGCCGCCTGCTCCGCCACGGTGGGCGACTCGAAGAAGGCGCGGAGGGGGAGCTCGGCCTCCAGCGCGGCGCGGACGCGCGACTGCACGCGAGTGGCGAGGAGCGAGTGCCCCCCCAGCGCGAAGAAGTCGTCGTGGATCCCCACCCGCGCGACGCCCAGCACCTCCGCCCACGCCGCCGCGACGATCTCCTCCGTGGGCGTCCTCGGCCCCCCGTGATCCGCGGCCGTCCCCGCGGGCGCCGGGAGCGCCTTCCGGTCCACCTTCCCCGTGGGGGTGAGCGGGAGCGCGTCCAGCGCGACGAGCGCGGAGGGGACCGCGTGATCCGGCAGCCGCCCGCGCAGCCAGTCGCGGAGGACGGCCTCCCCCGCTCCCTCCCCGCCCGCGACGTAGTAGCCGACCAGGCGCCGCTCGCCGCCGGCGTCGTCGCGCACGGCGACGACCGCGTCCGCGACTCCCGGGTGCGCGAGGATCGCGGCCTCCACCTCCCCCGGCTCGATGCGGAAGCCGCGCACCTTCACCTGCGCGTCCGTGCGCCCCAGGAACTCCAGCGTCCCGTCCCGCCGCCAGCGCGCCCGGTCGCCGGTGCGGTAGAG
>DATABU010000173.1:0-17703 GCA_036259415.1 Longimicrobiaceae bacterium | reverse complement strand
TGCGCGTCGATGGTGACGAGCGCGAGGGTGGCGTCCGGGCGGGCGGCGGCCAGGCCGCGCAGCAGCGAGCCGGTGCAGCCGTGGTCGCCGCCCAGGAAGACGGGCCGCGCGCCCGCGGCGAACACCCGGCGCGCGGCCTCCTCGATGCGGGCGTGCGCGGCGGCGCCGTTCATGGCGGGGAGCGCCAGGTCGCCCAGGTCCAGGGCGGGGCGCACCTCGCGCTCGCCGTCGTACGTGCCGAAGGAGGCCAGCGCCTCGCGGATGGCGCGCGGGCCGAAGCGGGCCCCGGGGCGCGAGGGGATCCCGCCGTCGTAGGGGAGGCCCAGCACCACGCGCCGGCCGTCGAGCGCCTCCCCCTCCGCGGCGGCGGGGAGCAGCGAGGGCGCCCGCGGGTCGCGGGGGTCGGGGACGGCGCGCAGGCCGTCCAGCGGGTGGGGCGTGGCGTCGGTCATCGGCGGCTCGGGGGGTGCGTTCGCTTGCTCCGCGTCTCGCGGGAGCGCTAACTTACCGCTTCTTTTGGCCGCGAACGAGAGGGCCGCCGCGGGCGGTCCCGCACGTCTTAGGGAAAGGCACGATGCTGCGCATCCTCACCGGTATCCAGCCCTCGGGCGCCCTGCACGTGGGCAACTACTTCGGCGCCATGCGCCCGCTGATCGCCATGCAGGAGCGGGGGCAGGTGTTCTGTCTCCTCGTCGACCTGCACGCGCTCACCAGCCTGCAGGACGCCGCCGCGCTCCGCGCCAACACCCACGGCGCCGCCCTGGACTTCCTGGCCGCCGGGCTGGACCCGGAGCGGAGCATCTTCTTCAGGCAGTCCGACGTCCCGGAGCACGCGGAGCTGATGTGGGTGCTGACCACCGTCACCCCCATGGGTCTGCTGGAGCGCGCCCACGCCTACAAGGACAAGGTGGCGAAGGGGATCGCCGCCAGCGCCGGGCTCTTCGTCTACCCCGTCCTCCAGGCCGCTGACATCCTCCTCTACGACGCGGACGTGGTCCCCGTGGGCAAGGACCAGAAGCAGCACCTGGAGATGTCGCGCGACATCGCCGTGAAGATGAACGAGGCGTTCGGCGAGGGCACGCTGAAGCTCCCCGAGCCGGAGATCGCCGAAGAGGTGGCGGTGGTCCCCGGCATCGACGGGCAGAAGATGAGCAAGAGCTACGGCAACACCCTGAACATGTTCGGGGAAGAGAAGGCGCTGCGGAAGCAGGTGATGTCCATCGTCACCGACTCCACCCCCCTGGAGGACCCCAAGCCCACGGAGGGCTCCAACGTCCTCGCCCTGTACCGCCTCTTCGCCGCGCCGGACGAGGTGCGCCGGATGGAGGAGGAGTTCCGCGCCGGCGGAACCGGCTACGGCGACTTCAAGAAGCGCCTCTTCGCCGCCATCATGGACCACTTCGGCCCCATGCGCGCCCGCCGCGCCGAGCTGGAGCGCAACCCCGACTACGTGGAGGAGGTCCTCCGCCGGGGCGCCGACCGCGCCCGCGAGGTCGCCACCGCCACCATGGACCGCGTCCGCCGCGCCACCGGCCTGCGGTAGAAGGGCCCCCACCCGGCTCGCTTTAGGCTCGCCACCCTCCCCCGTTCCGGGGGAGGGGCATCTTACGGGTGGAGGCAGGCTGCGGAGCGCGGCCTCGGGTGCGCCCGCGTGAGGGATGCGAGCCCGAAGGGGCGAGACCCGGGGGCAGTTTCCCGGGGCTCGCCTCCGTTGGCCGGCGTAGTGTGCCGGCCTACGGAGCCGCAGCCCGACCCGAGCGCCAGCGAGGGGCACGCCCAACCCCTGCATTTCAAAGCCGTCCATCGCGACCCGGTATGGGATGTGCTGGGAGGCGCCTCGTTCTCCGGCGCCCGCGGGCCGCCGGAGCGGGCACGGGACCTGAAAGCCGGGAGCGACGAGACATGCGCGACGAACACCTGCACGCGGCCGAGGCGGACGCGTCGGACGACACCACCATCGTGGGAGCGGCGGACGCACAGGAGCAGATCCGGGACAACCCGGCCGACCCGGGGGCGCCGCGGGGGAAGGAGCCCGTCACCCAGGTGCTCACCCTCATCTGCGAGAAGTGTGGCAAGGACTACTTCTTCGAGGACGACCCGCCGCCGGAGCACATGACCTGCGAGAAGTGCGGCGGCACCGTCTTCCGCGCCTTCGACTCCAGCGTGGGCGACGAGGTGAGCGACGACTTCCGCGACTCCACCGAGCGCGACCTGGACCCGGACGACGCCGAGGGCGACACGCTCCCGGGCGACCTCATGGACCTCAACAACCTCTGAGCCCGTGCCCAACCCTCTCTTCGTTGGATCGGGCGTGGCGCTGGTCACGCCCTTCGCCGCGGACGGCGCCGTCCACGAGGGCGTGCTCCGCGAGCTGGTGCGCTTCCACCTCCGCGAGGGGACCGACGCGCTGGTGGTGAACGGCAGCACCGGCGAGGCCACCACCCTGTCGCCGGAGGAGCAGCGCCGCACCGCAGAGGTCGTGGTGGAGGAGGCCGGGGGGCGCGTCCCCGTGGTCGTCGGGGCGGGCGGGAGCGACACGGCCGCCGTCGCGCGGCTGGGCGCCGCGGCGCGCGAGGCGGGGGCGGACGGGCTCCTGCTCTCGCCGCCGCCGTACAACAAGCCCACGCAGGCGGGGATCGTCGCGCACTACCGGCGGGTGATGGACGCGGCGGACCTCCCCACCATCGTCTACAACGTCCCCGGGCGCACCGCCTGCAACATCCTCCCGGCCACCGTGGAGACGCTGGCGGAGGACCCGCGAGTGGTGGGCGTCAAGGAGGCCAGCGGCGACGTGTCGCAGGTGGCGGAGCTGGCGCGGCGCGTGGCCGACCGGGTGGCGCTCTACAGCGGCAACGACGACCAGGTGGTGCCGCTGATGTCGCTCGGCGGCAAGGGGGTGATCTCGGTGCTGGCGAACGTGGCCCCGGCGGAGGTCTCGCGCATGGCGCGCGCCTACCTGGAGGGGGAGACGGAGGAGTCGCGCCGGCTCCAGCTCCGCTTCCTCCCGCTGGTGGCGGCGCTCTTCCGCGAGCCCAACCCCGTGCCGGTCAAGGCGGCCGTGGGGATGCTCGGCTTCGAGGTGGGGGGGATGCGGCTCCCGCTGCTGGGCGCCTCGGCGGAGACGCTGGAGGAGCTGGAGCGGGAGATGGCGGCGCTGGGGCTCGGCGTGGGCTCCGCGGCGGCCGCGGCGAGGGGGTGAGCGTGGCGGAGCCGGTGCGGGTGGTGCTGAGCGGCGCCAGCGGGCGGATGGGGCGCACCCTGGCCCGCCTGGCCGCGGAGGGGGCCGGGGTGGAGGTGCTGGCGGGGCTGGACCGCCGGGGCGACCCGGAGGGCGCCTGCGACATCGGCTGCCCGGTGCTGCTGGCCCCGGAGGACGCGGGGGAGGTGCTCGCGGCCGCGGACGTGGTGGTGGACTTCTCCGCGCCGGAGTTCCTGGCCCGGCTGCTGCGCGCGCAGGGCGGGGCGCTCGCGGGGCGCGCCCTGGTGGTGGGGACCACCGGGCTGGGAGACGGGGAGCGGTCGCTGCTGGACGGGCTTTCGCGCTCGGCGGCGGTGCTCACGGCCGCCAACTTCAGCGTGGGCGTCAACCTGCTCGCGGCGCTGGTGGAGGAGGCGGCGCGGGTGCTCGGGCCCGCGTACGACGTGGAGGTGGTGGAGGCGCACCATCGCCGCAAGGCCGACGCGCCCAGCGGCACGGCGCTGGAGCTGGCGCGGGCGGCGGCGCGGGGGCACGACGTGGAGCTGGACTCGGTCCGCCGCGACGGGCGCAGCGGGCGCCCGGGCGAGCGCCCGGCGGGGGAGATCGGGCTGCACGCGGTGCGGGGCGGGGACGTGGTGGGGGAGCACCGGGTGATGTTCCTGGGCGACAGGGAGCGGCTGGAGCTGGCCCACCTGGCCCAGGACCGGGCGCTCTTCGCGGAGGGGGCGCTGCGCGCCGCCCGCTGGATCGCCGGGAAGCCGGCGGGCGCCTACACCATGCGGGACGTGCTGGGGCTGGGCTGAGCAGGCGCTCAGTCGTTCGGCGGCCGCGGGCCGGAGCCGTCCCCGAGGGCGTCGTAGCCCCCGGCCGGCGCAGCCGCCCCGGTGCCCCCATCGCCCGCGCTGGCCGGCGAGGCCGCCTCCACCCCACCGGGGATCAGGTCGTGGCGCAGGTCCACGAGCGGGTCCGCCCGGCCGCCGGCGAGCCCGATCAGGGCCGCGAGGACCACGGCGCCCCCGAGCACCGCCGCGATCGGCACCACCAGTCTGCCCAGCGTAGGCAGGCGGCCGCGCGTGCGGCGCCTCCGGCGGACAGGGGCCGAGGTGGACGCCTCCAGCAGCGCGCGGTGCCGCTCGAACAGGTGCTGCGGCTCCGGGACCTCCCCGCCGCGCGGGTCGGGTGGCGTCGTCTCGTCTCGTATCCGGCGGATGCTGCTCGCCATGGGTGCTGCGGGGAACGGGGTGGAGCGGTCCGCGGGCAAGCCCCCTACCCCTTGCACGTTCCGTGCTCCGGCGGACGCGCTTGCCCGCCCGGGACGCTCCGCGCAGATTCGCCGGTCGCCCGTTCTCCCTTCGTTGCGCATCCCGACGTGGATCGATTCCTCACCGGGCCCCGCTCCCGCGCGAGCCGCGGGGACTGAGACCGTGCCGCGCCGGCTGGTCGTCGACCTGCGGGACCCGCGCCCGCTCTGGACCCTCCCCTCCTGGGCGCTGGAGGAGATCCGCTCCGCGCTCCCCCCGGCTGGGAGGTGGTGGACGCCGGCGCCCCCGCGGACGGGCGGGGCGACGGCGGCGGCCCCTCGCCGGAGGCGCTGGCGGCGGTGCGCGGGGCGGAGGTGTACCTGGGCTACGGGGTCCCGCCGGAGCTCTTGCGCGCCGCCACGGGGCCGCCGGAGGGGCGGCTCCGCTGGGCGCACTCCGGCGCCGCAGGGGTGGGCGGCTCGCTGCACCCGGAGATGCTCCGCTCGGAGGTGGTGCTCACCAACTCCGCGGGGATCCACGCCGAGCCCATCGCCGACACGGTGCTCGCCATGGCGCTGCACTTCGCGCGGGGGCTGGACTTCGCGGTGCGGGCGCAGGCGGAGCGGCGCTGGGACAAGACGCCCTGGGAGGCGCCCGACGCGCCGGTGCGCGAGCTGGGCGAGCTGACCGTGGGCGTGCTGGGGCTGGGCGGGATCGGCCGGGCGGTGGCGCGCAGTTTCGCGGCGCTCGGTGCGCGCGTGCTGGCGACCCGCCGCGGCGACGCCCCCGGTCCGGACGGCGTGGAGACGCTGCGCGGCAGCGACGCGCTGGGCCGGCTGCTGGAGCGCAGCGACGTGCTGGTGGTCGCCGTCCCCGACACGCCGGCGACGAGGGGGATGCTCGGCCGGGCGGAGCTGGAGCGGCTCCCCCGCGGCGCGACGCTGGTGAACGTGGCGCGCGGCCGGGTGGTGGACGAGGAGGCGCTGGTGGAGGCGCTCCGCGAGGGACGGCTGCGCGGCGCGGCGCTCGACGTGTTCACGCGCGAGCCGCTTTCTGCCGACTCTCCCCTGTGGGACCTTCCCAACGTGCTCGTCACCCCCCATGTTTCAGGCACTTCCCACCGCTTCTGGCGGCGCGAGACCGACCTCGTCGTCGAGAACCTCCGGCGGTACCTCGCCGGCGAGCCGCTGCTGAACGTGGTCGACAAGCGCGCGGGCTACTAGCCGACGGCGTCCGCCGCCGACCCCTTCCCGCCCCGAACGCCTCCGCCGGTCCCCGGCGACCGTACATCGTCCCCATGGAAAAGATCATCCAGGCCGCGGTGGAGCGCGGCGCCAGCGACCTGCACATCAAGTCCGGCGACGTGTTCCGCGCCCGCATCAACGGGGCGCTGGTGCCGCTCACCAAGCAGCGGGTCACCCCGGAGCAGACGCGGCAGATCGCGCTGCAGCTCATCCCCAACGAGCGCGACCGGCAGCGGATCGACGAGCTGCAGGACTACGACTGCTCCTGGGGGCTGGCCGGGGTGGGGCGCTTCCGCGTCAACATCCTCCGCCAGCGGGGGAGCTTCATGATCGTGATGCGGGTCATCCCGTTCGAGATCCCCACCTTCGAGCAGCTGGGCCTCCCCCCGGTGCTGCGCAGCATCGCGGAGCTGGAGCGCGGGCTGGTGCTGGTCACCGGCGTCACCGGCTCGGGGAAGAGCAGCTCGCAGGCGGCGATGATCGGGTACATGAACGAGCACATGCGGCGGCACATCGTCACGCTGGAGAACCCCATCGAGTTCCTGCACCGCGACGTGAACTCGTCCATCACGCAGCGCGAGATCGGGATGGACACCGACTCCTTCGGGATCGGGCTGCGCGCCGCGCTCCGGCAGGACCCCGACGTGATCCTCATCGGCGAGATGCGCGACACGGAGAGCATCGACATCGCCCTGAAGTCCGCCGAGACGGGGCACCTGGTGATCTCCACCGTGCACACCCGCGACGCCGCCGCCACCATCTCCCGCCTGGTGGCGGTGTTCCCCACGCACGAGCAGCAGATGGTGCGCATGCGCCTGGCCGAGCAGCTGCAGGCGGTGGTCTCGCAGCGGCTCCTCCCCCGCGCGGACGGCGGGGGGCGGGTGCTGGCGTGCGAGGTGATGGTGGTCACCGGCACCATCCGCGACTGCATCCTGGACCCGGACAAGGCGTCGGAGATCCCGGACCTGGTCGCCGAGGGGCGCACCACGTACGGCTCCCAGACCTTCGACCAGTGCCTGATGGAGCTGGTGCAGGAGGGGCGCGTGGCGTACGAGGTGGCCAAGGCCGCCGCCACCAACCCGGGCGACTTCGAGCTGAAGCTGAACATGCTCTCCGGGGGCCGCGCCGCCCCGGCGGAGGCGTCCGCCTCGTCGGTGCTGGGCGAGATGACCACCGGCTACGGCTTCTGACGGACCGGCTCACCCCGCGCTCCCGCACCCCATGCTCTACGTCGCCCTCGTCGTCCTGCAGGTGGTGGGGCTCTGCCTCATCCCCTTCGGGCTCCCCGGACTCTGGCTGCAGATCGCCGCGCTGGTGGCGTACGGCGCCGCGACCGACTTCGCGACGGTGGGGTGGGTCGCCATCGGGGTGGCGGTCGTCCTGGCGCTGGCGGCGGAGGGGCTGGAGTTCTGGCTGGGCGGGCACTTCGCCCGGCGCTACGGCGGGAGCCGGGCGGCGGGGTGGGGCGCCATCCTGGGCGGGATCGCCGGGGCCGTGGCCGGGGTGCCCATCCCGGTGGTGGGGAGCATCGTGGGCTCGTTCGTGGGCTCGTTCGCTGGGGCGGTGCTCTTCGAGCTGCTCTGGATGCGCCGCCAGGGGGTGGGGATGCGGCCGGCGCTGCGGACGGGGTGGGGAGCGCTGCTGGGGCGGCTGGCGGCCACCGCCGCCAAGGCGGGGATCGGGGTGGCGGTGGCGGTGCTCGCGCTCTTCTCCGCGCTGGCGTAGGGAGCGGAGGTGGTCCCCTTCTTGCCGCCCGCGGAGCGGGACGTGAACCCCGGATACGGAGGACGATGACCGAGGAGACCGCCCCGGCGGAGGCCGGCAAGTACGTGTACTGCATCATCAAGGCGCCCAAGGTCCACGAGTTCGGGAACATCGGGATCGGGGAGGGGACGAGCCGCGTCTACACCGTGCACTACGGCGAGCTGGCCGCGGTGGTGAGCGACACCCCGCTGCGCATCTACGACCCCACGCGCGAGAACGTCCTGGCGCACGAGTTCGTGAACGAGACGGTGATGCGCGAGCACACCGTGATCCCCATGAGCTTCGGTACGCTCTTCCGCACCGAGAGCGACATCGTGGAGCTGCTCAAGTCCACCTACCAGGCGTTCGACGACGTGCTGGAGAAGATGGCGGACAAGATCGAATTCGGGCTCAAGGTGCTGTGGGACCGCGAGAAGGTGATCTCCACCATCGAGCGGGAGAACGACGAGATCCGCCGCCTGCGCGACGAGATCGGCCGGAGCGCGCAGAGCTCCACCTACTTCGCGCGCATGCAGCTGGGTCGGCTGGTGGAGTCGGCGCTGGAGGAGGCGGGGAACGCCTTCGTCCGCGACATCCACGAGGCCCTGAAGCCCGCCGCGGTCGCTTCGCGCTCCAACAAGCCCATCGGCGACCGGATGATCCTGAACGCCGCCTTCCTGGTGGAGCGCGAGCGCGAGAAGACGTTCGACGAGCGGGTCAAGGAGGTCTCGCGCCGGTACGAGGAGCTGCTGACGTTCAAGTACACGGGCCCCTGGCCGCCGTACAACTTCGTCAACATCAAGCTGAAGCTGGAGAAGGCGTCCGGCTGACTCCCCATGGGCCTCCTCAAGCACCTCCTGTTCTGGCCGGTCACGGGCCCCGAGTTCCTGGTGAAGTTCTCGCTCGGCAAGGTCGAGGAGACGGTCCGCCGGGAGCTGACCGACGACCAGCCCGTGAAGGAGGACCTGCTCGCGCTGCAGATGCAGCTGGAGCTGGGGGAGATCGACGACGACGAGTACGTGGAGCGCGAGGCGGAGCTGATGGCCCGGCTGCGCGAGGTGCGGCGCTGGCGCGAGGAGCTGGGGATGGGGACCTCCGGGGGACCGGTGCGCGTCGCCGGCTCCGGGGAGGAGGACGCCGCCCCGCCGGCGGACGGGGGCGGGGAGGGGCCTCGCGGCGGGATCGCCTCGACGGACGGGGCGAGCGTGGAGTTCGACCTGAGCTGGGACGAGCGCTAGGGAGCGCGGGTGCTTCCGGAACGGCTGGGCGCCGGCCCCGGGTGGACGTTCGTGGGGGGGAAGGGCGGGGTGGGGAAGACCACGGTGGCGGCGGCGCTGGCCGTGGCACTGGCGGACTCCGGCGAGCGGGTGCTGACCCTGTCCGTGGACCCGGCTCACTCGCTCGGCGACGCGCTCGGGACCCTGCTGGGACCGGAGCCGGCGCCCGTGCCCGGCGCGCCGGGTCTGGAGGCTTTCGAGACCGACGCGGAGCGGGAGCGGGCGCGCTTCGTCGCGGAGCACCGGGAGACGCTGCTCGCGCTGGCCGAGCGCGGGACCTACCTGGACCGCGCGGACGTGGACGGCTTCCTGGACCTCGCCCTCCCCGGGATGGACGAGCTGGCCGCCGTGCTTCGCCTGCTGGAGCTCGCCGACGCCGACCCCGCCCTGCGCGTGGTGGTGGACACCGCCCCCACCGGCCACACCCTCCGCCTGCTGGACCTCACCCGCACCGCGGGCGACTGGATCGCCGCGCTGGAGGCGATGGAGGCGCGGCACCGCGCCGTCGCCCTCGCCCTGGTGGGCGCCTACCTCCCCGACCCCGCCGCCCGCGACCTCGCCGCCCTCCGCGCCGGCGTGGAGCGCCTCGCCGCGTGCCTCGCCGACCCCGCCCGCACCCGCTTCGTCCTCGTCGCCACTCCCGAGCCCGTCGTCCTGGCGGAGACCCGGCGCTACCTGGCCGCCCTGCGCGACCGCCACGTCGCCGTAGGCGCCCTGGTGGTCAACCGCGCGCCGGACGGCGATGCCGTCTCCGCCGCCGATCTGGGGCTGGCGGGGGAGGGCGTGCCCGTCGTCCGCGTCCCGCTGCTGGATCCGGAGCCGCGCGGGGTAGAGGGGGCGCGGAGGGTGGCCGCGGCGGAGGCCGCCCTTCCCCCGGCCCCTTCCCCCCTTGCGGGGGAAGGGGAGAACGGCGCAACGGCCGCCCTCACACACGGCCCGCCCTGGTTCCCGCCGACCGACCGTCGCCTCTACCTGGTGGGGGGCAAGGGCGGGGTGGGGAAGTCCACCGTGGCGTCGGCGCTGGCGGCGCGGCTGGCGGCGGAGGGGAGGGCGCCGGTGCTGCTCATGAGCACGGACCCGGCGGGCTCGCTGGGGGACGTGTGGGGTGCGGCGGTGGGCGCGGATGCGGTCGCGGCGGAGGGCGCGCCGGGGCTGCGGCTCCGGCAGGTGGACGCGGCGGCGGAGTGGGAGGCGTTCCGGGCGGAGTACCGCGAGCAGGTGGAGCGGCTGTTCGCGGGGCTGGGGGGGCCGGGGATCTCCGCCACGGCGGACCGGGAGGTGGTGGCGCGGCTGGTGGACCTGGCGCCCCCGGGCGTGGACGAGGCGATGGCGCTGGGGGACGTGATTGACTTGCTGGAGGGGGGGGAATACAATGCGCTGGTGCTCGACACCGCCCCCACCGGACACCTGCTGCGCCTCCTGGAGATGCCCGCCGTGGCGCTGGACTGGTCGCACGCCCTCCTCCGGCTCCTGCTGCGCTACCGCGAGGTCGTCGGCCTGGGCGAGACGGCCGAGCGCGTGCTCCGCTTCTCGCGGACGCTGCGCGGGCTGCGCGGGCGCCTGGAGGACCCGTCGCACACCTGGCTCCTCGCCGTCGCGCTCCCGGAGGCGCTCTCCGTCCCCGAGACGGAGCGCCTGGCCGGGCGCCTGCGCGCGATGGGGGTCGCGCCCGGCGCGCTCCTGGTCAACCGCCTCCTGGACGGCGGGGGCATGCTCCCCGGGCGGGCCGAGGAAGCGGCGCGCCTCCTCGCCCTCCCCGGGTTTCCCGAGGCGGCCGCCGCGCCCGAGTGGAACGGCCCGGGGCCGCGCGGCGCGGCGGCACTGCTCCGCTTCGCCCGCTCCTGGCGCCGCCTCGCCCCCGCCTGAGCAGTGGACACCCTCACCTACCTGTACGCCGTGGTCCCCGCGGACGCCCCCGAGCCCCCCGCGGAGCTGCGGGGGATCGACGGCGGCCCCGTCCGGCTGCTGCGCGCCGCCGGGCTCGCAGCCGCCGTCGGCGAGGTGCCGGCGGAGGAGTACCGGGCGGACGTCCTGGACGCCCGCACCGCGGACCTGGCCTGGGTGGGGGAGCGGGGCGCGGCGCACGAGGCGGTCCTCCTCTGGCTGTCGGACCGCGGGCCCGTCCTCCCCCTGACGCTCTTCTCGCTGCACTCGGACCCCGGCAGGGTGCGCGCGCTGCTGGAGGCGGAGGCGGAGCGCTTCCGCGCCGCCCTGGAGCGGGTGGCCGGGCGGCGGGAGTGGGGGGTGCGGCTCTGGCGGGTGGACGCGCGCGTGGCGGAGCACCTGGACGAGCTGTCGCCCCGGCTGCGCGAGCTGGCAGGGGAGATCGCCGCCGCGACCCCCGGGAAGCAGTTCCTGCTGCGCCGCAAGGCCGACGGGCTGCGCGCCGAGGAGCTGCGCGCCGTGGGCGCGGACGCGGCGCGGGAGGCGTACGCCGCGCTCGCCCCGCTCGCCGCGGAGGCGCGCGCGCTCCCGCTCTCCGGCCGCGCCGGCGGGGAGGGGCGGGCGCTGGCGCTCGACGCCGCCTTCCTGGTGGAAGAGACGGCCTTCCCCGCCTTCCAGCGGGGGGTCACGGAGGCGGCGCGGCGGTGGGGCGCGGCGGGGTTCGAGGTGGAGTTCACGGGCCCCTGGCCCCCCTACCACTTCGCGGGGGGCGATGTCTCCGGGGAGTGAGCTCCCCCCTGGGGACCCGGGGTGGGAGGCGTGGAGCCCCGGCTCGGGGGACGAGAGCTACTCCCTGGTGGAGCTGGTCAACCGCGTCCTCGACAAGGGCGTGGTCCTGACCGGCGACGTGACCATCTCCGTGGCCGGGGTTGACCTGGTCTACCTGGGACTGAACGCGGTGCTGACCTCCGTCTCCACCGCGCGCCGCACGCTGGGCCGCACGGTCGGCCGGGACGACGCCGGCGGGGGATGATCCTGCACGCCTACTGCATCCGCCGCGCGGGCGAGCCGCCGCCGGACGCCGCGGCGCGGGGGATCGGCGGGGCGGGGGTGGCGGCGGTGGAGGAGGCCGGGCTCGCGGCCTGGGTGTCCGCCCTGGACGCGCCGCCCCCGCCCGAGCCGGAGCGCCTGCGCGAGCACGACCGCGTGGTGCGCTCCGCGCTCTCCACGGCGACCCCGCTCCCCCTCCGCTACGGCGCCGCCTTCCGCGGCGAGGACGCCCTCCGCGCTGTGCTGCGCGGGCGCGCCGCCGAGCTGCTGGCCGCCCTGGACCGGGTGCACGGCCGCGTGGAGATGGGCCTGGCCGTCGGCTGGGACGCGGCCGCCGCCCGGGAGCGCGTCCTCGCCGCCCGCCCCGACCTGCGCCCCCCGCCGGAGAAGCCCGCCACCGGCCGCGCCTACCTGGAGTCCCGCCGCCGCGAGCACGCCCTGGACGCCGCCCTGCGCGCGGAGGCCGGATCGCTGCTCGACCGGGTCTCCCGGGCCCTCTCCACCGCGCTCCCGGACGCGGAGGAAGCGCGTGTTCCGATCCCGCAGCCGGACCTCGCCGGCACGCTGGCGCACCTCGTGCTACGGGAGCAGGCGTCCGCCTACCGCGCCGCGGCGCATGCCGCCACCGGCGCGGTCCCGGAGGCCGACCTGCGGGTGTCCGGCCCCTGGGCCCCGTACTCGTTCGTCTGACGTAGACGAGGAGAACGGCGGGAGCGCTCCGGCGGGGCTCGGCGTGGGGGTCGGCCGGGGGAGGCTCCTCCGTCCTCCCGCCCTGCGTCCCAGGGAAAGCCTGCCCCGGCTGGGCGCCCGCGTGAGGGATGCGAGCGCGAAGCGGCGAGACCCGGGGGCAGTTTCCCGGGGCTCGCCTCCGTTGGCCGGCGTTGTTTGCCGGCCTACGGAGCCGCAGCCCGACCCGAGCGCCAGCGAGGGTCACGCCCAACCCTGGAGTCGAAGGAGCCCGGCCATGACGCCCTCGGACCGCACGACCATCGACCTGCCGACCGCGGAGCTGGCCGAGCTCGCCAACGCCCTGCCGAGCCGCATCGACGTGGACCCGGAAACGGTGCAGCAGGACCTGGCCCGCCTGGTGCTGACGCTGGTGGAGCTGCTGCGCCGGGTGGTGGAGCACCAGGCCGTGCAGCGCATGGAGGACCCCGACCTCACCGAGGAACAGGTGGAGCGGATGGGCACGGCGCTCCTGCTGCTGGAGGAGAAAATGCGGGAGATCCGGGGCGTGTTCGGCCTTGCGGGGGAGGAGCTCAACGTCGATCTTGGTCCCCTGGGCAAGCTGCTGTAAGCACGAGATACCCGCACAGGACACCGCGTTGCCCGAATTCGCCCCCCTCGCACCGACGCGCCCCCAGGGCCTGGTCGACATCCTCGACCGGATCCTCGACAAGGGGCTCGTGATCGCCGGTGACATCAAGATCAACCTGGCCAACGTCGAGCTGCTCACCGTGCAGGTGCGGCTCCTGGTGTGCTCCATAGACAAGGCGGAGCAGATCGGGCTGGACTGGTGGCGCCGCGACCCGGCGCTCGGCGGTGGCGCGCACCTCGCGGAGGTGGAGAACCGGGAGCTGCGGGAGCGCGTCCGGGTGCTGGAGGAGCGGCTGGAGCGCCTCGCGCCGGGAGGCGCCGGGGAGGGGTAGCGGGCCGAGCCGGGGCGGACGCCGAGGGGAGCCTCCCCATCCTTTGATTCGGAGAAGCATTCGATGGCCGTAGAACGAGCTCCGGGCGGAACCAGCCTGATCGACGTGCTCGACCGGGTACTCGACAAGGGGATCGTGATCGACGCCTACGTGCGCGTCTCCCTGGTCGGGATCGACCTGGTCACCGTGGAGGCGAGGGTGGTGGTGGCCTCCATCGACACCTACCTGAAGTACTCCGAGGCCGTGGGGATCACCGGCCCCTCGCGCGCGAGAGAGATCGCCGCGCCCTCGCCCACCGCGTCCGAGATGGACCGCCTCATGGCCGAGAACGCCGAGCTGAGGCGAAGGCTCGACGCGCTGAGCTGACCTCGTGGGCTCCTCTCCCCCCGATGCCGCGCTGGCCCTGCTGGACCGCGTCCAGCGGGCGGACTCCCTCGCGGGCGCGCTGACCCTGGTCGCCGAAGAGCTGCTGGTCCCCCTGGGCGCGCGGCGCGTCCTGGCGGCGGTCACGCGCCGGGGGAGCCTCCGCGGCGTGGCGGCGACCGGGTGGGACGCCGACGCGGTGCGCGGCTTCTCGGTCCCGCTCTCCGCGGGGTTCCACCCGGCGGTGCGCGCCGCGCTCTCCGGCGAGGCGGCCGAGGCGGACGGGGAGGAGATCCTCCCCGGGCTGGCCCGCGTGGTGGTGCTTCCCTTCACGGGGTCGCGGGAGGTAGCCGGGGTGCTGCTGGTGGACCCGGGCCGGCGCCGGCTCGCCGACTTCGCCGCCGCGGACGCGCCGCTGCGCCTGCTCGGCCCGGGGCTGGAGCGCATGGGGGAGCTGGAGGAGCTGCGCCGCTCCTCGGGGGAGCGCGACCGGGAGCGGCAGCTCCTGCTCGCCATCGTCGACGCGCTCCCCGACCCGGTGCTGGTCACCGACGCGGCGAACGGGATCGTGCTGGAGAACGGCAGGGCGGGGGCCCTGCTGAACGCGGGCGAGGGCGACAGCGAGGGGCGGCGGCGCGCGGTGGAGATCAACAACCTCCTCCTCTCCGCCTTCCTGAGCCGGGCGCCGGAGCCGGGGACCGGGGCGCGGGAGCTGAACCTGGTGGACCCCTCCGAGGGCGGCGACCTCCTCTTCGAGGTGCTCTCCACCCCGCTCCCGGACACGCTGGCCGGGGAGGGCGCCGCCGTCTCGGTGCTGCGCGACGTCACCGACCTGAAGCGGGCCGCCACGGAGCTGGAGCACCAGTTCAAGCGGATCCGGCAGGCGGAGGTGAAGTCCCGCCGCGAGCGCGACCGCCTGAACCTGATCCTGGAGAACGTCGGCGACCCCATCCTGGTGACGGACGAGGACTCCGACGTCATCCTCACCAACCGGCAGGCGGAGCGGCTCTTCGAGGCTCCGGTGGACGCGCCCCGCCAGCAGGAGGTGCGGACCAACGACACCAAGTTCTCGTCGTTCGTCTCCGATTTCGCGCTCAGCTCCGACACCTCCCGCGTCGAGCAGCTCATGCTGGTGGACCCGGACACCCACCACGAGTTCCCGGTGGAGGTGGTCTCGGGGAAGATCCTCAACGAGCGCGGGGAGATGACCGCCATCGTCTCCATCGTACACGACCTGACCAAGGTGGTGGAGAACGAGCGGCTGGCGCTGGAGCTGACCCGGCTGAACGAGGGGCTGGAGGACCGGATCGCGGCCGCCACCGGCGAGCTGGAGGAGCGCAACCGGCAGCTGGAGTGGCAGAGCCGCGAGCTGGAGCGGGCCTACCGGCTGAAGTCGGAGTTCCTGGCCAGCATGAGCCACGAGCTGCGCACCCCCATCAACGCGCTGCTGGGCTACACCTCGCTGATGCGCGACCGCATCTACGGCGAGGTGACGCAGCGCCAGGAGGAGGCGCTGGACCGGATGTACGCGGCCAGCCAGCACCTGCTGGACCTGGTGAACGACGTGCTGGACCTGGCCAAGATCGAGGCCGGGAAGATGCCCGTGCACCTGGAGCAGGTGGACGTGGCCGCGGTGATCCAGGAGCTCTCGGCCACCGTGGACCCCATGGTCCGCAAGAAGGGGCTGGAGTACCGGTCGGAGGTCGCCCCGGAGCTCCCGACGCTGGAGACGGACCGCACCAAGGTGAAGCAGGTGCTCCTGAACCTCCTCTCCAATGCGGTCAAGTTCACGCACCGGGGAGAGATCCGCATCGCGGCCCGGCCGGCGGCGGGCGGCCGGGGCGTGGAGGTGTCGGTGGCGGACACCGGGATCGGGATCGCGCGGGAGAGCCTGGAGAACATCTTCGAGGACTTCCGCCAGGTGGACCAGTCGTCCACGCGCGAGTACGGCGGCACGGGGCTGGGGCTCTCCATCACCAAGAAGCTGCTCAACCTGCTGGGCGGAACGATCCGCGTGGAGTCGCGCTCCGGCGAGGGCTCCACGTTCACGGTCATGCTCCCCCTGCGCAGCCGCGAGCTGAAGGTGGAGGAGACCCGCGCCGCCGCCTCGAAGGCCGACGACGCGGTGGTCGCCCGGGAGGGGTAGCGCCGCCCCCGACGGCGGTTGACAGTCGTCTCCCGCGCGGCCTAGATTCGCCCCAGGATGCGCCATCCGCGGTCCCGCCTTCTTCGCGGGGCCGCTTTTTGCTTGTGGGTGTACGGCTCGGGTTCGGGCGTGCCCCTCGCTGGCGCTCGGGTCGGGCTGCGGCTCCGTAGGGCAGCAAACGACGCTGCCCGACGGAGGCGAGCCCCGGGAAACTGCCCCCGGGTCTCGCCGCTTCGCGCTCGCATCCCTCACGCGGGCGTCCGAGCATGCCGCGGCGTCGCGTAGTCCGTACTTCGTACTTCTTGCGGCACGGGTCAGATGAACGAGCATCGCTGCGTAGTGATCGTCGGCTCCCAGTGGGGAGACGAGGGGAAGGGGAAGATCGTCGACGTGCTCGCCGAGGACGTGGACATCGTGGCGCGCTACCAGGGCGGCGCCAACGCGGGGCACACGGTGCACGTGGGCGAGGAGGAGTTCATCCTCCACCAGATCCCCTCGGGGATCCTGCACCCGGAGCGCCGCTGCCTCCTGGGGAACGGGGTGGTCTTCGACCCCTTCCAGTTCTTCGAGGAGCTGGACGCGCTCACCGCCCGCGGGATCGACGCGGAGCGGCGGGTGGGGGTGAGCGGCCGCGCCCACCTCCTCCTCTCCTACCACAAGCTCCTGGACCGCGCCGCCGAGGCGCAGCGCGGCGCCGGGAAGATCGGCACCACGGGCCGCGGGATCGGGCCGGCGTACGAGGACAAGGTTGCGCGCCAGGGGATCCGCGTGGCCGACCTGCGCGACGAGGCGCGCGCCGCGGAGCTGCTGCGCCGCGCCGTGGACCGCGCCAACGAGCGCCTGGGGTGCATGGGCGTGGAGGATCGCGCCGACGCCGAGCAGGTGATCCGCGAGGTGGGCGCGATCCGCGAGCGGCTGCTGAAGCTGTCGGTGGAGACCGGGCGCGTGATCCACGACGCCCTGAAGGAGGGGAAGCACGTGCTGCTGGAGGGCGCGCAGGGGGCGCTGCTGGACGTGGACCACGGCACCTACCCCTTCGTCACCTCGTCGAACACCACCGCCGGCGGCGCCGGCCTGGGCGTGGGCATCGGCCCCACCGCCATCGACGCGGTGGTGGGGGTGGTGAAGGCGTACACCACGCGCGTGGGCTCCGGCCCCCTTCCCACCGAGCTTCCCTCGCCCATGCAGGAGCACGTCCGCGAGCTGGGCGGCGAGTTCGGGGCGACCACGGGCCGCCCGCGCCGCTGCGGCTGGTTCGACGCGGTGGTGGTGCGGTACGCCGCCCGCGTCAACGGCCTCACCGGCCTGGCCATGACCAAGCTGGACGTGCTGGACACGCTGGAGGAGCTGAAGATCGCCGTGGGCTACCGCGCGCTGGGCGAGGAGCTGGACGAGTTCCCCGGCGACCTGGGGCTGCTGGAGGCCGCGGAGCCGGTCTACGAGACGCTCCCCGGCTGGCGCACCTCCACCCGCGAAGCCCGCCGCTGGGAGGACCTCCCCGAGGCCGCGCGCACCTACCTGCGCCGCATCGAGGAGCTGACCGGCGCCCCCATCTGGTACGTCTCCGTGGGCACGCGCCGCGACCAGATCATCCACGTGCAGGGCGCGCACTGAAGGACCCCCTCCCCCCGGCCCCCTCCCCGCAAGGGGGAGGGGGAGAACTGCGGGTGAGGCACGCGCCAAAGCCTGCGTGAGGGATGCGAGCGCGAAGCGGCGAGACCCGACAGTAGTTCCGTCGGGGCTCGCCTCCGTTGGCGGGCGTTGTTTGCCCGCCTACGGAGCCGCAGCCCGACCCGAGCGCCAGCGAGGGGCACGCCCGAATCCGCGGCCGACTATCGCTCCACCCGGTCGATGAACAGCTCCAGCCTGTGGTTCACCCGGAACCCGGCGAGCCCGTCCGTGGACAG
>DATABU010000172.1:0-3276 GCA_036259415.1 Longimicrobiaceae bacterium | reverse complement strand
CCCCCCCCCCGGCTCCAGGGGTCCACGGGCGCGGGCGCCACCGTCGCCGTCCGCGTCACCGCGCGCCCGGACCGGCTGGAGATCGGGGTGGACACCCTCGTGGTGCCGGCGCCCGGGCCGTCGTGGCAGTGCGAGCAGCGGGTCGCGGCGACGCTGTACGACCGCTCGGGGAAGCCCTTCAACCCGCCGGCCGCCATCCACTACGTGGTCGAGGACACCACGGTCGCGGGTGTGAAGCGCTACGGCGGTGGGACGGCGGGGATCACCACCGGGTACGTCTTCGGCAAGCGCCCCGGCGTGACCCGCGTGATCGCCTCCACCAGCCCGCTCTCGCCGGAGAACGGGTACCAGGACACGGCGGTGGTGCGGGTCCTCCCCGGGTCGCCCGCCCGCGTGAGCGTCGCCGCCCGCTCCGGGGAGTACCTCACCACCGTCCTGAGCAGGGGCGACACCCTCCACCTGGAGGGGAGCGTCGTGAACGAGTGCGCCGGGACGGTGGCCGGCCCGAGCCCCACCTTCTCCAGCGGGAACCCCTCCGTGCTGGAGGTGAGCCCGGAGGGCCGCGTGGTGGCCCGCAGGGCGGGGAGCGGCCACGTGTACGCCACCTGGAGCGCGCTGCGGGACTCCGTCCCGTTCAGCGTCTACGACCACCGCGTCCTCCCCGCCGACACCACGGTGTTCGTGGGGGACACGGTGACCTTCCGCGCCTCCATCGCCTTCACCGAGGGCGCCTTCCAGGACTGGCCGGGCGCAGCATGGTCCATCTCCGATCCGGCCGTCGGACGGCTTCTCGACGAGGGCGCCGGGACCACCATGCGCGTCCTCGCGGCCGCCGAAGGCGAGGCGACGGTCACCGCCGAGCGGGTCGGCAGGGCCACCGCCCGGCTGCGCGTCGTGAGGAGGCCCTGACATGACCCCCATCCGCATTGTCGCGAAGCAGCGCTTCCTCGCTCTCGCCGCGGTCTGCCTGCTGGCCGCGGCATGTGACGAAGGTCCCACCGGGCCGGGCGGAGGGGAGGTGCCGCGGCGCTACGCCGTGGTCCCCATCGAGCTCCCGGACGGGCTCCCCGCCGCGGCCATGGGTCCCGCCGGGATGAACGCGGCCGGCCAGGTGGTGCTGGGCACCTTCTATCTCGGCCGCACGTTCGCCCTCTGGTCGGGCGGCGGCGTCACCACCTTCGCCGCGCCGTACACCGCCTTCGCGACGGGGCTCAACGACGTCGGACAGGTCGTCGGGTGCACGGGCAGCGTCTTCGGCGAGGGGGAGCAGCGACCCCTCCTGGGAGAGGCGGGCCGGCTCTGGTACCTGGCCGGCGCGGGGCTGGAGCGGGCCTGCGCGCACGACATCAACAACGACGGCGTCGTGGTGGGCGAGTCCCGGGGAACGGCGGGGAGCCGGGCGTTCGTCCTCGCGGACGGCCGGGTCGCATTCGTCTCCGTCCCCGGCGACACGGCCGCCGTGGGCGTGGCGGTGAACGGACCGGGCCACGTGGCGGTCAACAGCTCGCGCACGCTGCGGAAGGGGTTCTACGTCTCCTCCCTGGCGCAGGCGAGCCTCTGGCGCGACGGGGAGCTGGTGCCGCTCGGGCGCCTGGATTGGTCGCCGGCGGGTGCGGGCCAGGTGGCGGACCTCGCGGAGTTCAGCCACACGGCGGTGGACCTCAACGACCGCGACGAGGTGGTGGGCACTTCCAACGGGAGCGTGTGCACACCCGACGGCAACTCCTGCCACACCCGCTGGCGCGCCTTCCTCTGGCGGAACGGGAGGATGACCGACCTGGGGAGCGAGCGGCCCGGGGACAACTCCAGCGCGGTCGCCATCAACCGGTGGGGGCAGGTGCTCGTGGTGGTGTACGAGGGCAACACGCCGAAGCCGTTCCTGTGGAGCGACGGCCGGCTCCACGACCTGAACGAGACGGTCGCCGGGACGGGGTGGCGGCTCGTCAACGTGGTGGACCTGAACGACGCCGGGCAGGTGGTCGCCATCGCGGCCCGCGAGGGGGCCGCTGTCGGGATGCCGGTGCGCCTCGACCCCGTCTGAGCAGCGGACGCGGCGCCGGGGCGTCGTCGGAATCGCCGCCGTCGTGCGACGAGCTCTGCAACCGCGCCTGCCGGGCGGCGGGGTTCATCGGAGGGTTCTGCGGGAGCGGGCTGAGCTGCAGCTGCTACCTGTAGCCCGGCGCGGCGTCAGAGCACGACGTCGCCTACGGGGTGGGGACCCGGGGGCGCGCCCTCCACCCGCTCGCGGGAGCGGCGGAAGGCGCGCTCCGTCGCGTCCCGGTCCACCGCGACAGTGAGCGCCACGCGGTCCGCCCCCCCCTCCCGGGCGACCGCGAGCACGTCCCCCTCCCGCACCCCGCCGGGGAGGAGCCAGAGCGGGAGGTGGAGGACGCGGCCGCCCGCGTCCACCACGGCGGCGATCCCTTCCTCGATGGAGTCCACGGTCCAGCTGCGGCGCGCGTCGGGCATGCGTCGTCCTCCGCCAGGGGGAGCGTGTGGGCCCCCGAAGCTAGCCGCCTGGCGCGGGGGGCGGAAGCGGCCCGCGAGGGCCCGGGTCGCCTTGCTCCTCTAAAGCTGTCGTGTTATGATCCCTGGTAGCCGCCCCTCCACCCCCTCCGGAGCACCCTCATGCTCGACCGGATCGGCAAGCTTCTCCCGGCGCTCGCCCTGACCGCAGCCGCGGCGCTGGTGGTGGTCCTCTCCCTGAAGGTGCGCGACCTGAACGACCGCTACGGCCAGCTGCTGGAGCGCGCCACGCGGCCGTACGCGGGGATGTGGGTCCCCACCTTCCGCACCAGCACGCTGGACGGGGCGCCGGTGACGGTGGGCGAGTCCCCCGGCGCGGGGCGGCAGGTGCTCTTCGTCTTCACCACCACCTGCCCCTACTGCAAGACCACGCTCCCCGCCTGGGACGCGATCGCGGCGGAGCTGGACACCGTCCGCTCGGTGCCGGTGGCGGTGTACGGGATCTCGCTGGACTCGGCGGACGTGACGCGCCGCTACGCGGCCGCGAACCGGCTCCCCTTCCCGGTGGTCCGCTTCCCCGAGGACAAGCTGGCCGCCATCTACCGCGCGCAGACCGTGCCGCTCACGCTGGTGCTGGACGAGCGGGGGCGCACCATCCACTCCCGGCTGGGCGAGATGACGGAGCGCGCCGCCATCGACTCCGTGCTGGCGGCGGTGCGCTGGAAGCCCGAGCCGCCGACGGCGGGGGCGACCGCCTCGCGCTGATCCCCCCGACGGCCCGGTCCCGCCCCGGCGGCCGCACGCGCGTGC
>DATABU010000171.1:0-13809 GCA_036259415.1 Longimicrobiaceae bacterium | reverse complement strand
GCCGCGAGGACTACAGCGCGCTCCTGGCGCGCCTGTCCGCCACCGGGCGCTTCCCGCGGCGCGTCGTCCACGCGTGGAGCGCCGAGGGCGCGGGCGACGCGCAGGACCGCGGCCTCTACTCGCTCCTCTTCCTGGCGCAGGCGCTGGGCGAGCGGACCGCCGCCGACCCGGTGGACCTCACCGTGGTGACCGCGGGGATGCAGGAGGTGGCCGGCGGCGACCTGGCCGACCCGGAGCAGGCCACGGTCCTGGGCCCGGTGCGCACCATCCCCCGCGAGTACCCGCAGCTGGCCTGCCGCAGCGTGGACGTGCTCGTCCCGCCCGCGGGGAGCTGGCAGGAGGAGCGGCTCGCCGGCCAGCTCCTCGCCGAGGCCCTCTCCGGCGCCGCCGACGCCGTGGTGGCGCTCCGCGGCGGGCACCGCTGGGTGCAGGACTACGAGCAGGTGAAGCTCCCCCGCCCGGAGGGGACGCTCCCCGTGCTGCGCGAGGGCGGCGTCTACCTGGTGACCGGCGGGCTGGGCGGCATCGGGCTGCAGGTGGCCGGGTACCTGGCGCGCGAGGCCCGCGCGAAGCTGGTGCTGGTCGGCCGCTCCGCCTTCCCCGCCCGCGAGGAGTGGGACGCCTGGCTGGAGTCGCACGAGGCCACCGACGCCACCAGCCGCCGCATCGGCGCGCTGCGCGCGCTGGAGGCGCTGGGCGCCGAGGTCGTGGTCGCCGCGGCCGACGTGGCCGACGAGGCCGCCATGCGCGCCGTGGTGGACGAGGCGCGGGGCCGCTTCGGGGAGATCTCGGGCGTGGTGCACGCGGCGGGCGTCCCCTCGGGGGGGCTGATGCAGATGCGCGCCCCCCGGCAGGTGGCCGACGTGCTCGCCCCCAAGGTGCGCGGGACCCGCGTGCTGGCGGATCTCTTCGCCGGGCGCCGGCTGGACTTCATGCTCCTCTGCTCGTCGCGCACCGCGGTGATGGGGCGCTTCGGGCAGGTGGACTACACCGCCGCCAACGCCTTCCTGGACGCCTTCGCGCGCTGGCACCGGAACGCCACCGGCACCTACACCGTCTCCGTGAACTGGGGCGGCTGGGAGGAGGTGGGGATGGCCGCCGAGTTCCGCTCGGCGGTGGCCGGCGGCGACGGGAAGACCGTGGTGCGCGCGCTCGACCACCCGCTGGTGGAGCGGGTGATCCTGGAGGAGCCCGGCCGCACGGTGTTCGCCACCGACTTCGCGGTGTGGAAGCAGTGGCCGGTGAACGAGCACCGCATCATCGGCCACGCGGTCATGCCGGGCGTCGCCTACTTCGAGATGGTGCGCGCCGCGGTGGCGGAGGTCGCGCGCGAGGGCTCCGTTGTGATGCGCGAGTGCTACTTCGTGGAGCCCATGCGCCTGGAGGAGACCGAGCTGCGCGAAGCGCGCCTGGAGCTGCGCGAGGAGGGGCCGGACGAGTGGTCCTTCACCGTCTGGAGCTGGGACGGGAACAACCCCGCCGGCCGCATGCGCAAGCACGCCCTCGGCCGGGTGGCGGTGGAGGAGCCGCGCCCGGCGCGCCGGAGCGACCTGCGCGCGGTCCTGGCGCGCTGCCCCGTCAAGGACACCATCGCCCAGGAGGAGCGGGAGGACGACTTCGGCCCGCGCTGGCAGAGCGTGCACCGCATCCACCAGGGCACCGACGAGATCGTCGTGGAGATGGAGCTGCCGGAGGCGTTCCAGGGCGACTGGGAGAAGTGGGTCTTCCACCCCGCCATCCTGGACCGCGCCGCCGGGATCACCAAGGCGCGCCTGGCCCCGCACTTCTACTACCTCCCCATGCTGTACCGGGGGATCGCCCTCGACCGGCAGATGCGGGGGCGGCTCTTCGCCCACGGCCGCTACCTGGCCGACGAGGAGGGGGCCGACCAGGAGACCATCGCCTTCGACTTCAACATCATGGACGAGGAGGGGGAGACCCTCCTCTGGGTGGAGAAGTTCACCCAGAAGCGCATCAACGACCCGGGCGCCGAGATCCGCGGCATGGCCGAGGCCGCCGCGGCCGCGGAGGCCGGCGAGTCGCGCGACGCCTCGGGCGACGGGATCCGGCCGGCGGAGGGCGTGGACGCCTTCGCCCGCATCCTGGCCGCGCGGCTGGAGCCGCAGGTGGTGGTCTCGCCCAACGACCTGCACGCCGCCATCGCCCAGGGCGACCTGGCCGCGGGGGAGAAGCTGCTGGAGGCCGCCGACGCCGCCGGCGACGCGGGGCCCCGCAGCAACCGCCCCGACCTGAGCTCCGAGTACGTCGCGCCGCGCAACGAGATCGAGCGCCGCATCGCCGAGGTGTGGGGCTCGGTGCTCGGGGTGGACCGGGTGGGGATCCACGACAACTTCTTCGAGCTGGGCGGCGACTCGGTGAACGCCATCCAGATCATGGCCAAGGGGAAGCAGGCGGGGCTGCACCTCACCCCGCAGCAGTTCTTCCAGTACGAGACCATCGCCGAGATGGCGGCCATGATCGGCGAGCTGCTGGCCGCCGAGGCCCAGGGCGGCGCGGTGCTCGGCTCGGTCCCGCTGGCGCCGGTGCAGCGCGCGTGGCTGGAGCGCGCGGGCGGGCGGGGCTTCGCCGCGCACGCCGTGCTGCTGGAGGCGCGCCGCCCGCTGGACGCGGCGCGGCTGGCCGAGGCCACGCACCAGCTGGTCGCGCACCACGACGCGCTGCGGCTCCAGTTCACCCGCGAGGGCGGGGCGTGGAGGCAGGTGAGCGCCACCGCCGGTGAGGACCGCCCGTTCGCCGAGGTGTCCGTGACCGGCGTCCCCGCCGCCGAGCGGGTGGAGGCCGCCCGCCGCGAGGCGGAGCGCGTCGCCGCCGGCTTCGACCTGGCGGTGGGGCCGCTGCTGCACGTCACCCTCTTCACCCCCGGGCCCGGGGCGCCGCCGCTCCTGCTGGTGGTGGCGCACCCGCTGGTGGCGGACGCCCAGTCGTGGCCGCTCCTGCTGGCCGACCTGGCGACGGCGTACGCCCAGCTCGACCGCGGCGAGGAGGTCCGGCTCCCCGCCAAGACCACCTCCTTCGGCGAGTGGGCCGGGGAGATGGCGGCGCTCCCCGGCTCGGAGGCGCTGGCCCGCGAGGCCGACTTCTGGCGCGAGGAGGCCCCGGACGCCGCGGCCCCGCTCCCGGCGGACCGCGAGGGCGTGGGGACGGAGGGGACCGCCCGCACGCTGGTCACGGAGCTCCCGGCCGACCTCGTCGACGAGGCCGCCGACGAGCTGCCGCGCGCCCGCCGCGCCGAGACCGACGAGGTGCTGCTGGCCGCGCTGGCCGACGCCCTCTCCGGGTGGACCGGCGAGCGCACGGTGCTGGTGGACGTGGCCCGCGACGCCCGCGCCGGCGAGGTCGCGGACGGCGACTACTCGCGCACGGTGGGCCGCCTGGAGCACGTGGTCCCCGTGCAGGTTGAGCCGCTCTCCGACCCGGTCGCCACGCTCAAGGCGGCGAAGCAGCGGGTGCGGCACCTGGCCGCGCACGCCGCCTCCTGCGGCGTGCTCCGCCACCTGGACGACGGCGAGGCGGGCCAGGCGCTCCGCGCCGCCCCCCGGGCGGAGGTGCTCTTCCGCTACGCAGACCTGCTGGCCGACGCGCCGGCGGCCGCGCCCTGGGACGCCGCGGACGCGGCGCCCTGGGCGGTGCGCGGCGGCGACGCCCCGCGCTCGCACCCGCTGGAGGTGGAGGCGTTCCGCACGGGGGAGGGGATCCGGCTTGCCTGGACCTACTCGCCCGAGACCCACGACGCGGAGACGGTGGAGTCGCTCGCCGCCGCCTTCGAGCACGCCCTCCGGGCGCTCGCCGACCGCTCGCGCGAGGCCGAGCCGGAGGGCTTCACCCCGGAGGACTTCCCGCTCGCCGGCCTGGACGCCGCGGCGCTCGGGCAGCTCGCCACGCTGATCCGCCGGGCGGACCAGCGCGCATAGAGTCGTCTTCCACCGCGAGGATCCGCCGATGTCGAGCATCGTCGACCGGCTGGCGAGCCTCTCGCCGGAGCGCCGCCGGCTCCTCCTCCGCCTCCTGGAGGAGAAGCGGGGAGGCGCGGACGCCCCGGAGGAGATCGGCAGGCGGAGCTTCGCGGGCCCGGCGCCGCTCTCGTTCGCGCAGCAGCGGCTCTGGTTCCTGGACCGCCTGGCCCCCGGGAGCGCCGCCTACAACATGTTCCAGGGGCTCCGCATGCGGGGGCCGCTGGACGTGGCGGCGCTGCGGGGGAGCCTGGCGTGGCTGGTGCGCCGGCACGAGACGCTGCGCACCGTCTTCCGCGAGGTGGACGGCGAGCCCATGCAGGTGGTGCTCCCGCCCGCCCGACCGCCGCTCCCCTGGGTGGACCTGGGCGGGCTCGCCCCCGCCGCCCGCGAGGCCGAGACCCGCCGCCTGGCCGCGGCGGAGTCGGTGCGCCCCTTCGCGCTGGGGGGCGGCCCGCTGCTGCGCGCCGCCGCGCTGCGGCTGGGGCCGGAGGACCACGCGCTCTTCTTCACCCTGCACCACGCGGTGAGCGACGGGTGGAGCATGGGCGTGCTCGTGGCCGAGGTCTCCGCCACGTACGGCGCGCTCACGCGGGGCGCCGAGCCGGCGCTCCCCGAGCTCCCCGTCCAGTACGCCGACTACGCCGCCTGGCAGCGCCGCTGGCTCGCCGGCGAGACGCTGGAGCGGCAGCTCGCCTACTGGCGCGGCCGCCTGGCGGGAGCGCCGCCCGTGATCGCCCTCCCCACCGACCGGCCCCGCCGGCCGGCGCAGGGGGAGCACGGGGCGAGCCGGCGCGTGTTCATCCCCGCGGAGGTGGTGCAGGGCCTGCGGACGCTGGCCCGCGAGCGGGGGGCGACGCTCTTCACCGCGCTCCTGGCCGGGTGGCAGCTCCTGCTGGCGCGCTGGTGCGGCGAGGACGACGTGGTGGTGGGGAGCCCCTACGCCGGCCGGACGCGGGTGGAGCTGGAGCCGCTTATCGGCTTCTTCGCCAACACCCTCGCCCTGCGCACGGAGCTGGGCGGCGACCCCACCGCCCGCGAGGCGGTGCGCCGCGCCTGGGACACGGTGCTGGGCGCGCAGGCGCACCAGGACCTCCCCTTCGAGCGCCTGGTGGAGGAGCTGGCGCCGGACCGCTCGCTGGAGCACACGCCGCTCTTCCAGGTGGCGTTCGCGCTCCAGAACGTGCAGCAGCCCGCGCTGGAGATCGGCGCGGTCAAGCTGGAGCCGCTGGGCGGCGAGGAGGCCGCCAAGTTCGACCTGAGCCTGACCCTCTCGGAGAACAACGACGCGGTGCGGGGCGCGCTCTTCTACCGCACCGAGCTGTTCGACGCCGCCACCGTGGAGCGGCTGGTGGAGCGATTCGGCGCCTTCCTGGCCGCCATGGCGGCGGACCCGGAGCGCCGCCTCTCCGCGCTCCCCCTCCTCCTCCCCGACGAGCGCTGGCTCCTGGACGCCGAGTGGGGCGCCTCCCGCCTCTCCCATGCGCCGGCCGGGCTCGTCCCCGACCTGGTGGCCCTCCGCGCCGCCGAGGCGCCGGACGCCCCCGCGGTGGACTCCGCCGCGGGCTCTCTCACCTACGGCGAGCTCCTCGCCGGCGCGGACGCCCTCGCCTCGCGGCTGCGCGCGCTGGGCGTCGGCCCCGAGACGCGGGTCGCGGTCTGCCTGGAGCGCACCCCGCGGCTGGTCACGACGCTGCTCGCCGTGCTCCGGTCCGGCGCCGCCTACGTCGCGCTCGACCCCGCCTACCCTTCTGAGCGGACCGCCTGGATGCTGGAGGACTCCGGCGCGCGGGTCGTGGTGACGGAGGAGGGATGGGAGGACCGGTTCGCGGACTTCGAGGGCAGGGTCGTGGTCCCCTCCCCCCCCGGCGCCCTCCCGGAGGGGGCCGGTCCGGAGAGGGGGCCGTCCGTGTCTCCCGACGCCCTCGCCTACGTCATCTACACCTCCGGCTCCACCGGCCGCCCCAAGGGCGTGATGATCTCGCACCGCAACGCCGCCGCGTTCGTGCACTGGATGCGCGGGGCGGTGAGCGACGAGGAGCGCGAGGGGGTGCTCTTCTCCAGCTCGGCGTCGTTCGACGTGTCGGTGGCGGAGACCTTCGCGACGCTCTGCTGGGGCGGGCGGGTGGTCGTGGTGGAGAACGCGCTGGAGCTGGTGCGGCTCTCCGAGGCCGACGGCGTGCGGCTGGCGAGCATGGTCCCCAGCGCGGCGGCGGAGCTGCTGCGCATGGGCGGGATCCCGCCGACGGTGCGCTCCTTCAACCTGGGCGGCGAGGCGCTTCCGCCCGAGCTGGCGGAGGGGCTCTACGCGCTGGGGCACGTGGAGCGGGTGCGCAACCTGTACGGGCCCACCGAGGACACCACCTACTCCACCTGCGAGGTGGTGGGGCGCGGGGCGGAGCGCGTCACCGTCGGGCGGCCGGTCGCCGGGACGCGGGGGTACGTCCTGGACCCCTGGCTGCAGCCCGTCCCCCCCGGCGTCCCGGGCGAGCTGTACCTGGCGGGCGTCGGGGTGACGCGCGGCTACCAGCGCCGGCCGGAGCTCACCGCGGCGCGCTACCTCCCCGACCCGTTCCCGGCGGAGCCCGGCGGCCGCATGTACCGCACTGGCGACCGGGTGCGCCGGGGGGCGGACGGGGCGCTGGAGTACCTGGGCCGCACGGACTTCCAGGTGAAGATCCGCGGCTTCCGCGTGGAGCCGGGCGAGGTGGAGGCCACGCTCGCCGCCGCGCCCGGGGTGCGCGAGGCGGCGGTGACCGTGCGGGAGGACGCGTCCGGCGGGAAGGGGCTGGCGGCGTACGTGGTCGCGCGCGAGGGCGCCGCACCCGAGCCGGCGGAGCTCCGGGCCTGGCTGCGCGAGCGGCTCCCCGAGCACATGGTGCCCGCCACCGTGACGGTGCTGGAGCGCTTCCCCCTGAACCCCAACGGCAAGACCGACCGCGCGGCGCTCCCCGCCCCCGACGGCGCCGGCGAGGAGGAGCACGACGCGCCGCGGACCCCCACCGAGGAGCTGCTGGCGGGGATCTGGGCCGAGACGCTGGGGGTGGAGCGGGTCGGCGTGCGCACGGGCTTCTTCGACCTGGGCGGGCACTCGCTGCTGGCGACGCGCGTGGTCTCGCGGGTGCGCGAGGCGTTCGGGGTGGAGCTTCCGCTGCGGGTGATGTTCGAGGCGCCCACCGTGGCCGAGCTCGCCGCGCTCGTCGACTCCGAGGCGGGGGAGGGGGCCGCGGCCGGCGCCCCGCCGGTGGTCCCCGTCCCGCGCGACGGCCCGCTGCCGCTCTCGTTCGCGCAGCAGCGCCTCTGGTTCATCCACCGGCTCGACCCCTCGTCCGCCGCGTACAACGTCCCCCTGCCGCTGCGGCTGCGCGGAGCCCTGGAGCCGGCGACGCTGGCGCGCGCCGTGGACGAGATCGTCCGCCGGCACGAGTCGCTCCGCACCGTGTTCCGCAGCGTGGACGGGCGCGCGGTGCAGGTGGTCTCCCCGGCGGCCCGCGCGCGCCTCGCCCAGGTGGACCTGCGCGCCCTCCCCCCCGCGGAGCGGGAGGCCGCCGCGCGGTGGCTGGCCGCCGAGGACGCGGCGCGGCCCTTCGACCTGGAGCGCGGCCCGCTCCTGCGCGTCACCCTGGTCCGGCTGGACGAAGCCGACTGGGCTCTGCTCCTGGACATGCACCACGTGGTCAGCGACGCGTGGAGCGTGGAGGTGCTGGTGCGCGAGGCGTCGGCGCTGTACGCCGCCTTCGGGCGGGGGGAGCCGTCCCCCCTGCCGCCGCTCCCGGTGCAGTACGCCGACTTCGCGGCCTGGCAGCGCGCCTGGCTGACGGGCGAAGTGCTCGACCGGCAGCTCGCCTACTGGCGCGAGCGGCTGGCCGGCGCCCCGCCGGTGCTCGACCTCCCCACCGACCGGCCGCGCCCGCCCGTGCCCACGCCCGAGGCGGCGCGGCGCCCCTTCGTCCTCTCCGGCGAGGCGTCCGCGGCGCTGCGCGCGCTCGGGCGCGCGGAGGGGACCACGCTGTTCATGACGCTCCTTGCGGGGTGGCAGGCGCTGCTGGGGCGCTACGCGGCGACGGACGACGTGGTGGTGGGCGCCCCCATCGCCGGAAGGACGCGGCGGGAGACGGAGGGGCTGATCGGCTTCTTCGTCAACACCCTGGTGGTCCGCACCGGCCTGGAGGGGCGGCCGGACGCGCGCGAGCTGCTGCGCCGCGTGCGCGAGGCCACGCTGGGGGCGTACGCCCACCAGGACCTCCCCTTCGAGCGCCTGGTGGAGGAGCTGGTCCCGGAGCGGTCGCTCTCGCACACCCCCTTCTTCCAGGGCACCTTCTCCGTGCAGAGCGCCGGCGGGCCCGCGCTCCGCCTGGGCGAGGCGGCGCTGGAGCCGCTCTACGCCGGGGAGGGCCCCGCCAAGTTCGACCTGGTCTTCGCCCTGGCGGACGACGGCGAGCGCGTGGGCGGCTCCCTCACCTACCGCACCTGCCTCTGGGAGGGGAGCACCGTCGAGCGGATGCTGGAGCACTTCGCCACCCTCCTGGAGGGGATGGCGGAGGAGCCGGCCCGGGCCGTCGCGGCGCTCCCGCTCCTCCGCCCCGCCGAGCGCGAGCGGCTGCTGGCCGGGCTGGACGAGGCGCGGCGCCCCTACCCGGCCGGGCTGCGCGTGCACGACCTGTTCGCGGCGCAAACCCAGCGCACCCCGGACGCGCCCGCCGTCCGCTGGCGCGGCGGGACCACCACCTACGCCGAGCTGGCCGCGGGCGCCGGCCGCCTCGCCGGCTGGCTGCGGCGGCAGGGCGTCGGGCCGGAGACGCGGGTGGGGATCTGCCTGGAGCGCACCCCCGAGCTGGTGGCCGCCATGCTCGCCGTGCTCCAGGCGGGCGGGGCGTACGTCCCGCTGGACCCGGCCTACCCCCGCGAGCGGCTGGGCTGGATGGTCGAGGACGCGGAGGTCGCGCTGGTCCTCACCTCCACCCGGCTCGCCGGGGCGCTCCCGGAGGGGACGCGGACCGTCGCGCTGGACGCCCTCCGCGCCGAGGTGGAGGCCAAGCCCGCGGAGGCGCCGGAGAGCGGCGCGCTCCCGGAGAACCTGTCGCACGTGATCTTCACCTCCGGCTCCACCGGGCGGCCCAAGGGGGTGATGATCCGCCACTCCTCGGTGGTGGTGCTGCTGCACTGGCTGCGGGAGACGGTCACCGACGAGGAGCGCGCCTCCGTGCTCTTCTCCACCTCCGTCAACTTCGACGTGTCGGTGGCCGAGGTGTTCGGGACGCTCTGCTGGGGCGGGAAGCTGGTGCTGGTGGAGAACGCGCTGGAGCTGGCGGCGCTCCCCGAGCCGGTGGCGCACGCCAGCATGGTCCCCACCGCGGCCGCGGAGCTGCTGCGGGCGGGCGCCATCCCCCAGGGGCTGCGCACCCTCAACCTGGGCGGCGAGGCGCTTCCCCCCGAGCTGGCGCAGGCCCTCTATGCCCTGGGCACCGTGGAGAAGGTGGGCAACCTGTACGGGCCCACGGAGGACACCACCTACTCCACCTACGCCCTGGTGGGGCGTGGGAGCGGGGGAGTGTCCATCGGCAGGCCGGTGGCGAACACGCGGGCGCTGGTGCTGGACGCCGAGCTGGAGCCGGTCCCCCCCGGCGTGACCGGCGAGCTTTACCTGGCGGGCGACGGGCTGGCCCGCGGCTACGCCCGCCGCCCCGACCTCACCGCCGAGCGCTTCCTCCCCGACCCCTTCGGCCCGCCGGGGTCGCGCATGTACCGGGTGATGGACCGCGTGCGGCGGCGGCCGGACGGCGAGCTGGAGTGCTTCGGCCGGACCGACGGGCAGGTCAAGGTGCGCGGCTTCCGCGTGGAGCTGGGCGAGGTCGAGGCCGCGCTCCGCGCGCACCCCGCCGTGCGCGACGCGGCGGCCGCGCTCCGCGAGGACGCGCCCGGGGGCCGGGGGATCGTGGGCTACGTCGTCCCCGCGGAGGGGGCCTCGGCGCCCTCGGCGGCCGAGCTGCGGGCGTGGCTCCGCGAGCGGCTCCCGGAGCACGTGGTCCCCGCCGCCGTCGTCTCGCTGGAGTCGCTCCCGCTCACCCCCAACGGCAAGCTGGACCGGCTGGCGCTCCCCGCGCCCGGCGCGCAGGGGGACCCGGCCCGCGAGCACGTCCCGCCCCGCACCTCAACCGAAGAGGCGGTGGCGGCGGTCTGGGCCGAGACGCTGGGAATCGGGCGGGTGGGCGCCCACGACAACTTCTTCGACCTGGGCGGCCACTCCCTGCTCCTGGTGCAGGTGCACGCCCGCCTCCAGGAGCGCTTCGGCGCGTCGGTCTCGCTCGCGGAGCTCTTCCAGTTCCCCACCCTGGCCGAGCTGGCCCGGCGCCTCGACCAGCTCCGCGAGGAGCCGGCCGACGCCGCGGAGCAGCACCGGGCGACGCTGGACCGCGCCGGCGACCGGCGCGCGCGCATGGCGCGGCGGCGGACCGGGCGCCCCGCCGCGGCGGCCCCCGGCGAGCCGGACGAGGACGAGGAGTAGGAGCGGCCCGGGCCGGCGGCTCCACAGCGGGGTTGCCGGCTGGCAGCTGTCATGCGAATATTAGCTGACCCGGTATGATGATACCCGCCACCCCGGCACCCGCCCGATGAGAGCACTGGGCTTCGCCCTCGCCGCCGCGCTGCTGGCCGCCCCCACCGCCGCCGCGGCGCAGACCTCCGCCGACTCCGCCGCGATCCGCGCCGCCGCGACCGACTACATCCAGGGGTGGTACGACGCCGACGGCCCGCGCATGCAGCGCGCCGTCCACCCCGACCTGGCGAAGCGCATCGTCCGGCGCGACCCCGCGGGCGGCGGCGACCGGGTGAGCCACATGGACGCCGCGCGGCTGGTGGGCGGGGCTGCCGCCAAGGCGAGCGACCCGGCCGAGCGGAGGCGGCAGGAGATCACCATCCTCGACGTCTACGACGACATGGCCAGCGTGAAGCTGGTCGCCCAGGACTGGGTGGACTACCTCCACCTGGGCAGGGTGGACGGGAAGTGGGTGATCGTGAACGTGATGTGGGACACGGGTCCCGCGGCGCGGCCCCGGCCGTAGCGGCGGAGGGGCGGGAGGCAGCCGCGCGGCGGTGCGCCCGCCCATCAGGGGTCACGACCCGGACGGCTTCCGCTCCGGTCGCGACCGCCGATGTGGTTCCGAGTTCGACCGGCGGCCCGGCGCCGCCATGCAACCTTCCAGGAGAGACGAGACCATGGCCAAGATCGAAGAGGAAGTCCGGACGGAGAGCGCGGTGCAGCTCCGCGGCATCGACCACGTGGAGATGTGGGTCGGGAACGCCTACCAGGCCGCGCACTTCTACCGCACGGTCTTCGGCTTCCGCCCCATCGCGCGGGCCGGGCTCGCCACCGGCGTGCGCGACCGCGCCTCGTTCGCGCTGGAGCAGGGGCGCATCCGCCTGGTGGTGAGCAGCGGGCTGGAGCCCGACACCCCCATCGCCCGGCACGTCCACCAGCACGGCGACGGCGTGCGCGACGTGGCCTTCACCGTGGACAACGTGGAGCAGGCGTTCGAGGCGGCGGTGGCCCGCGGCGCCACCCCGGTGATGGAGCCCACCGCCTACTCCGACGAGGGCGGGCGCATCGTCAAGGCCACCATCGGCGCCTTCGGCGACACGGTGCACTCCTTCATCCAGCGCGGCGACTACGCGGGCCGCTTCCTCCCGCACTACCAGCCCGTGGACCACATGGGGCCGGCGGCCCGGGTGGGGCTCACCGCGGTGGACCACGTCGCGGTCTCCCTGGAGGAGGGGAACCTGGACGCCATGGTCGACTTCTACACCAACGTCCTGGGCTTCCACCAGTCCAAGCACGAGATGATCTGGACCGAGCGGAGCGCGATGAACTCCAAGGTGGTCGAGGATCCCACCGGGAGCATCAAGTTCCCGATGCAGGAGCCCGCCCGTGGCAAGGGGAAGTCGCAGATCGAGGAGTACCTGGACTTCCACAAGGGCGCCGGCAGCCAGCACGTGGCCTACCACACGGACGACATCTTCACCGCGGTGCGCTCGCTCCAGGAGAACGGCATCAAGTTCCTGCGCGTCCCGCAGACCTACTACACCGCGCTGGAGGACCGCATCGGGCCGGTGGACCCCACCGAGCTGCGGCTGGCCTCCGAGCTGGGCGTCCAGATCGACCGCGAGGAGGACGGGACGCTGCTCCAGACCTTCACCGAGCCGCTGGAGGGCCGCCCCACCTTCTTCGTGGAGGTCATCCAGCGCCGCGGCGCCAAGGGCTTCGGCGCGGGGAACATCAAGGCGCTCTTCGAGTCGCTGGAGGCCGAGCAGGCGCTCCGCGGCAACATCTGACCCCGTCCCACGCCCTATGACCGCCGCCACGACGCTGGCCTCCGAGCCGCTGACCCTGGCCCGCTGGGCGCAGGAGATCCGCCCCTCGGCGCTGCAGACCATGCTGGTGCGCAGCTCCCAGCCGGGGATCCTCTCCCTGGCGCTGGGGTTCCCGGCGCCCGACCTGTTCCCCGCGTCCGGCCTCTCCGAGGCCGCGGCGCGGGTGCTGGCCGGCGACCCGCTGGCCCTGCAGTACTCCCCGCCGTTCCTCCCGCTGAAGCGGCAGGTGGTGGAGCTGATGGCCACGCGCGGCGTGGAGTGCCGCGAGGAGCAGGTCTTCCTCACGGCCGGCGGCCAGCAGGGGATGAGCCTGCTCACCCGGCTCCTGCTGAACCCGGGCGGCACCGTGCTCACGGAGCGGCTCTGCTACACCGGCTTCCAGCAGGCCATCGAGCCGTTCCGGCCGGAAGTACTCACCGTCCCCACCGACCTGGACACCGGGATCGACGTGGACGCGGTGGAGGCGCTCCTGGCCGCGGGCGAGCGCCCGGCGATGATCTACGTGGTCACCGACGGGAACAACCCGCTGGGGGTCAGCGTCTCGGCGGAGAAGCGCCGCCGCCTGGTGGAGCTGGCCCGGGAGCACCGCGTCCCCGTCCTGGAGGACGACGCATACGGCTACTTCCAGTACGTGGACGACCCGGTCCCCCCCATGCGGGCGCTCGACGACCGCTGGGTGCTGTACATGGGGACCTTCGCGAAGATCTTCGCCCCGTCGCTGCGCGTGGGGTGGCTGGTGGTCCCCGAGGAGCTGGTGGGGCCGCTGGGGATCATCAAGGAGGCGACGGACATCAACACCTCCACCTTCACGCAGCGGGTCATCTCGTCGTACATCGACCAGGGGCTCCTCCCCGCGCACCTGGAGCGGCTGCGGAGCGAGTACGGCGCCCGGCGCGACGCCATGGACGCCGCGCTCCGCGAGCACCTGGGGAGCACCGGGGCCCGCTGGCGCACCCCCACCGCCGGGGTGTTCACCTGGGTGGAGATGCCCGACGGGACCGACACCGTGCCTTTGCTGGGCACCGCGCTGGACACCGAGGGCGTGGCGTTCTTCCCGGGGAGCGCCTTCGCGGTGGGGGGCGACGGGTACGCATCCAACTGCCTGCGCCTCAACTTCTCCCACTGCGGTCCCGAGCGCATCCGCGAGGGTGTGGCGAGGCTGGGGCGGGTGATCCGGGACGCTTCGGGCTCGTAAACTGCTGGTTTGGGCGTGCCCCCGGCTGCGCCGGCGGTACTGCTGCCGGTCTCGCCGCTTCGCGCTCGCATCCCTCACGCGGGCGCCCAGCCGGGGGGGCTCGGAGCGAAGCGCCCCCGCCGGCAGTCCGGCGGGGGCGCAAACTTTTCCGAGCGTGCAGACCGTGTTGCGTACCCCCTACGGGCGGCGCCCCGGCGCAAGGGTGTTGCGGATGCGGTTCAGCTCCTCGCGCTGGCGGCGGATGGTCTCGTCACGGGCGTTCAGCTCGCCCCGGAG
>DATABU010000170.1:0-4137 GCA_036259415.1 Longimicrobiaceae bacterium | reverse complement strand
GCGGAGGTGCTGAAGCTGGAGCGGGTCAGCGTGACGGAGAGCTTCTTCGAGCTGGGCGGGCACAGCCTGCTGGCGACGCAGGCCGTCTCTCGGCTGCGGGAGGCGTTCGGGGTGGAGGTCCCGCTGCGGGCCCTCTTCGAGGCGCCGACCGTGGCCGGGCTGGCCGGGCGCATCGAGGAGCTGCGCGGCGCCGGAACCGCGGCGGCCCCGCCGATCGAGCGGGTCTCGCGGGACGAGGCGCTGCCGCTCTCCTTCGCGCAGCAGCGGCTCTGGCTGGTGGACCGCCTGGAGCCCGGGAGTGCCGCGTACAACCTGCCCTACGCGCTGCGGCTGCGCGGGGCGCTGGACACCGTCGCGCTTCGGGCGAGCCTGGACGCGCTGGTGGCACGTCACGAGACGCTGCGGACGACGTTCGCCGAGAAGAACGGCGAGCCGGTGCAGACGATCCACGCGCCTGCTCCCGTCGCGCTGATGGAGCACGACCTCCGCGGCATCCCGGCGGCGGGGCGCGAGGCCGAGGCGGAGCGGCTGGCGCAGGCGGAGGCGCTGCGCCCCTTCGACCTCACCCGCGGACCGCTGCTGCGCAGCACGCTCCTGCGGATCAGCGAGGCCGATCACGTGCTGCTCTTCACCCTGCACCACGTGGTCTCCGACGGCTGGAGCCGCGACGTCCTGGTGCGTGAGGTCTCGGCTCTCTACGCCGCGTACGCCCGTGGCGAGGAGCCACGCCTGGCGGAGCTGCCGGTGCAGTACGCGGACTACGCAGTCTGGCAGCGCCGCTGGCTCGGCGGCGGCGTCCTGGACGCGCAGGTCGGCTACTGGAAGGAGGCGCTTGCCGGAGCGCCGCCCCTGCTGGAGGTCCCGACGGACCGCCCGCGCAGCGTCGGGCAGGACCCGATGGCGGCGAGCCATGCCTTCCGGCTCTCGCCGGAGGTGTCGCGGGGGCTGCGGGAGCTGTCGCAGCGGGAGGGCGCGACGCTGTTCATGACGGTGCTGGCCGGGTGGCAGGCGCTCCTCGCGAAGTACTCGGGCCAGGACGACGTGGTCGTCGGCTCGCCCATCGCGGGGCGGAACCGGCGGGAGACGGAGGGGCTGATCGGCTTCTTCGTCAACATGCTCGCCCTGCGCTCCGACCTGTCGGGCGATCCCACCTGGGCCGAGCTGCTGGGCCGGGTGCGGGAGGCCGCGCTGGGCGCGTACGCCCACCAGGAGCTGCCCTTCGAGCGGCTGGTCGAGGAGCTGTCGGTCGAGCGCAGCCTGACCCACACGCCCGTCTTCCAGGCCGTCTTCGCGCTGAACCAGGGCGGCGGAGACGACGAGCGCCTGGAGCTGGGCGACCTCGCGCTGGAGCCGTTCGGGAGCGGGGAGGGCGTCGCCAAGTTCGACCTGGACCTGGTGATCGGCGACCCGGGAGCCGGGCTGGAGGGGACCATCGTCTACCGCGCGGCGCTCTTCGAGCCGGAGACCATCGCGCGCATGGCCGCCCACCTGGAGGCGGTCCTGGAGGGCATGGCGGCCGACCCGGCGCGGCGCGTCTCGGAGCTGTCGCTGCTGCGCGGTGAGGAGCGCGCCCGGGTGCTGGAAGCCTGGAACGCCACCGCCGCCGAGCTCCCGCGGGCCGCCGTGCACGAGCTGTTCGCGGAGCAGGCCGCCCGCACGCCCGACGCCCCCGCCGTCCTCTCGGGCGACGAGGTGCTGAGCTACGCCGAGCTGGAGCGCCGCGCCGACCGGCTCGCGCACCTGCTCGGCCGGCGCGGCGTCGGCCAGGAGAGCCGCGTCGGGCTCTGCATGGAGCGCGGCGCCGAGCCCGTGGTCGCCATCCTGGCGATCCTCAAGGCCGGCGGCGCCTACGTGCCGCTCGACCCCGCCAACCCGGCCGAGCGCCTGCGGGAGATCGTCACCGACGCGGGCGTCTCGCTCGTGCTGAGCGACGCCCGCGGCGGCGCCCGGCTCCCTGCGGAGGTCGAGCAGCTGCGGCTGGACGCGCCGGAGACCGCCGCCGCCCTGGCCGGGATGCCGGAGACGGCGCCCGTGGTCCCCTGCGACCCGCGGCAGCTGGCCTACGTCATCTACACCTCCGGCTCGACCGGCCGTCCCAAGGGCGTCGCGGTCGCGCACGAGGCGGTCGTCCGGCTCGTCCGGGAGACCGACTACGTGCCCTTCGGCCCGGAGGAGCGGATCGCGCAGGTGTCGAACCTGGCCTTCGACGCGGCCACCTTCGAGCTGTGGGGCTC
The DNA here is from genome assembly GCA_036259415.1 of Longimicrobiaceae bacterium. GTDB lineage: Bacteria > Gemmatimonadota > Gemmatimonadetes > Longimicrobiales > Longimicrobiaceae > JAFAYN01. The sequence continues at coordinate 1,903 of DATABU010000170.1, read as the reverse complement.
GCTCCTCAACGGCGGCTCCCTGGTGGTGATCGAGCGCGAGGTCACGCTCTCCCCCGCGGCCTTCGCGGCCGCGCTGCGGGAGCGCGGGGCCACGGCCATGTTCCTGACCGCGGCGCTCTTCAACCGCATCGCGCACGAGCAGCCCGATGCGTTCCGCACCTGCCGTCACGTGCTGGTCGGCGGCGAGGCGCTGGACGCGCAGAGCCTGCGCCGCGTGCTGGAGGCCGGCGGCCCACGACGCCTGCTCAACGGCTACGGGCCGACGGAGACGACCACCTTCGCCGTGTGGTACGAGATCCGGCAGGTGCCGCCCGGGGCGAAGACGGTGCCCATCGGCGGGCCGCTGGCGAACACCACGCTCTACGTGCTGGACGCCGGCGGGTCCCCGATGCCGCCGGGGATCCCGGGCGAGCTGTACGTCGGCGGGCCGGGGGTGGCGCGCGGCTACCTGGGATGGCCCGAGCAGACGGCCGAGCGCTTCGTGCCGGACCCGTTCGGCGCGGCGGGCGGACGGCTCTACCGCACGGGCGACCGGGTGCGCTGGCTCGCCACGGGCGAGGTGGAGTACCTGGGGCGGCTGGACGCGCAGGTGAAGATCCGCGGCTTCCGCATCGAGCCGGGGGAGGTCGAGGCCGTGCTGCTCGCGCAGGAAGGCGTGCGGGAGGCCGTCGTCGTGGTGCGGGAGGACGCGCCGGGGCAGAAGCGCCTGGTGGCCTACGTCGTCCCGCGGGAGGGCGCCGGGCTGTCGGTGCCGGCGCTGAAGGCCGGCCTGTCGGCGCGGCTGCCGGAGTACATGGTGCCGGCTGCGCTCGTGGTGCTGGACCAGCTGCCGCTGAACGCCAACGGGAAGGTGGACCGGGCCGCCCTGCCGGCGCCGGAGCACGGGGCAGGCGCGGAGCTGGTGGCGCCGCGCACACCGACGGAGGAGGTGCTGGCCGGGATCTGGGCCGAGGTGCTGGGCGTGGACCAGGTCGGCGCCGGGTCCAGCTTCTTCGAGCTGGGCGGACACTCGCTCCTCGCCACGCAGGTGATCTCGCGGGTGCGGCAGGCGTTCGGGACCGAGGTGCCGCTGCGGGCCCTGTTCGAAGCGCCCACGGTCGCCGGGCTGGCGGAGCGCGTCGAGGAGCTGCGGGGCGCAGGCGCCGCGCCTCCCATCGAGCGGGCGCCGCGGACGGAGCCGCTGCCGCTGTCGTTCGCCCAGCAGCGGCTCTGGATGGTGGACCGGATCGACCCGGAGAGCGCCGCCTACAACATGGCGTACGCGCTGCGGCTGCGCGGCGCGCTGGACACCGCCGCGCTGCGGGCGAGCCTGGACGCGCTGGTGGCCCGCCACGAGGCGCTGCGCACCACCTTCGTCGAGGGCGAGGGCGGGGCGCCCGTGCAGGTCGTGCACTCCCCCGCCCCGGTCGCGCTGACGGAGCGGGACGTCCCGGACCTGCACGAAGCCGAGCGGGAGGCGCAGGCCGAGGCGCTGCGGCCCTTCGACCTGGCGGGCGGGCCGCTGCTGCGGGCCCTGCTCCTGCGCATCGGCGTGGACGACCACGTGCTCTGCTTCACGCTGCACCACGTCGTCTCCGACGGCTGGAGCATGCAGGTGCTCGTGCGGGAGGTCTCGGCGCTCTACGCCGCCTTCGCGGGGGGCGAGGAGCCGCGGCTCCCCGAGCTGCCGGTGCAGTACGCCGACTTCGCGGTCTGGCAGCGCCGCTGGCTCAGCGGCGACGTGCTTGACGCGCAGGTCGGCTGGTGGAAGCAGAAGCTGGCAGGGGCGCCGCCCCTGCTGGAGATCCCCACGGACCGTCCGCGTTCGCTGGGCCAGAGCCCGGCCGCGGCGAGCCACGGGTTCAGCCTCTCGCCCGAGGCGACGCACGGGCTGCGCGAGCTGTCGCGGCGCGAGGGCGCGACG
>DATABU010000169.1:0-3593 GCA_036259415.1 Longimicrobiaceae bacterium | reverse complement strand
GGCGGGCGCCCTGCTCCGGGGCGCCCGCCCGGTCGCGGACCTCACGCTCCTCTGCCAGCCGCGTCCGGCACGCCGCGCACCCCGCCAGGTGGCGCCGCACCTCGGCCTCGCGGCCGGGACCGAGCGCGGCCAGCTCCCCGTCCAGCAGGGCGTGCAGGAGCCCCTCATCCACGTGCTGCATGCGTCTCCTCCAGGGCGAGGTGTGCCTCCACCAGCCTCCGCCGCGCGCGGGCCAGGGTGGTGCCGACCGCCCCCGCCGAGAGCCCCGTCTCCCCGGCGATCTCGGGGTAGCTCATCCCGGCGTCCCACAGCAGCAGGACCTCCCGGTCGCGCTCGCTCAGCCGCTCCAGCGCCAGCCGGAGCCGCTCCGAGCGCTCCTGCGCCTCCAACTCCGCCACGGCGGCGGGCGCCACGGCCTCCGCGCTCTCCGCCTCCGCGCGCAGGAGGGTGAGGTGGCGCTTGCGGCGCACCACCAGCCGGGCCTCGTCGCGGGCCAGGTTGCCGGCCACGCGGAAGAGCCAGGCGCGCGGGTTGTCGGGCTCCTGGTCCAGGGCGCGCGCGAAGGTCTCCTGCGCCAGGTCGCGCGCGCGCTCCTCGTCCCACACCTTGCGGTGGAGGAAGCGGACCAGCTCCAGGAACGTGGCGCGGTACACCTCCGCCCAGTCGACGCTCACCCGCTCCCTCCCGGCTCCGTGGTGGCCTGCGTCATCCGTCCTCCTCGCGTCTCTTCCCTGTGACGAACCAGCGCGCGCCGCTTGCACACCGGCCGCCGGCACCGGGTGCGTGTGCAAGATCCCCTCGCCGGTTCGTCATACCGGGAGAGGCGTGACGCGGGTACACACATCGGACGGGAGGAAGTCGCATGCGAACGAGATCGTGGGGATGGATCGCCGCACTGGCGCTCGGGGCCGTGGCCACGCTGGCCGCCGTCCCCGTGCTGCGGGCGGGACCGCGCCCCGACACGGTGGTGGTCGCCGGGCGCGTGCTGGACGCCGCCAGCGCGCGGCCGCTCCCCGGGGCCACGGTGCAGGCGGCGGGGACGCGGCGGCGCACGACCAGCGGCGCCGACGGCGCGTACCGCCTGGTCGTCGCGCGCGGCGCGGTGCGCGACGGGGCGCTCACCCTGCAGGCGACGCTCGTCGGCTACGAGCCGCTCCGCGAGGAGGTGCGCGTCACCGGCGGCGAGGTGCGCCGGGACCTCCGGCTGCAGCCCGCCGCGCTGGCGCTGGAGGGGGTGGTGGTCACCGGCGCCGAGGCCGCCCGGAAGGGGGAGCGCCACGCGCGGGTCGCGGACGCGCAGGCCCCCCGGAGCATCCTCCCGTCCGGGATGGCCCCGCCACCGCCTCCGCCCCCGGCGTATTCCTCCGCCCCCTGGAACACGGAGGCGTACGCGTACGTCCGGGAGAACGGCTTCCTGGCCGCCGACCGCAACCCGCTCTCGACCTTCTCCATCGACGTGGACCGCGCCTCCTACAGCAACGTCCGCCGCTTCCTCCTGGACGGGCAGCTCCCCCCGAAGGACGCGGTCCGCATCGAGGAGATGGTCAACTACTTCACCTACGACCACCCGGAGCCGCGCGGCGAGCACCCCTTCACGGTGGTGACGGACGTGGCGGCCGCACCCTGGGCGCCGGGGCACCGGCTGCTGCGGGTCGGGCTGCACAGCCCGCGCGTGGAGACGGGCCGTCTCCCGCCCAGCAACCTGGTCTTCCTGATCGACGTGTCGGGCTCCATGCAGAGCCCGGACAAGCTCCCCCTGGTGAAGCAGTCGCTCCGCATGCTGGTGGAGCAGCTCCGTCCCCAGGACCGGGTGGCGCTGGTGGTGTACGCCGGGGCGGCCGGGCTGGTGCTCCCCTCCACCCCCGGGAGCGAGCGCGGGCGCATCCTGGACGCCCTGGAGCGCCTGGAAGCGGGCGGCTCCACCGCCGGGGGCGCGGGGCTCCGGCTCGCCTACGAGGTGGCCCGGGAGAACCAGGTGCGCGGCGGGAACAACCGGGTGATTCTGGCCACGGACGGGGACTTCAACGTGGGGGTCTCCAGCGACGCCGAGATGATCCGCCTGGTGGAGGAGAAGCGCCGCCAGGGGACCTTCCTGACCGTGCTGGGCTTCGGGACGGGGAACCTGAAGGACTCCAAGATGGAGCAGATGGCCGACCACGGCAACGGGAACTACGCCTACGTCGACAACCTCCTGGAGGCCCGCAAGGTCCTGGTGAGCGAGATGGGCGGGACGCTGCTGACCGTGGCGAAGGACGTCAAGCTGCAGGTGGAGTTCAACCCGGCGCGGGTGCGGGCGTACCGGCTGATCGGCTACGAGAACCGGCTCCTTGCCAGCGAGGACTTCAACGACGACCGCAAGGACGCGGGGGAGCTCGGTGCGGGGCACTCGGTGACGGCGCTCTACGAGGTGGTCCCGGCGGGGGCCGCGACGGACGCCCCCGTGCGGGGGACGGACCCGCTGCGCTACCAGTCTCCGGCCCGTCCGGGCGGCGGGGCGGGCGGCGGCGAGCTGGCGTTCGTCAAGGTGCGCTACAAGCAGCCGGCCGGGGAGCGGAGCCTGCTCATGCAGCACCCGGTGGTGGAGCGCCCCGGCCCCCCCGCGCGGGACCTCTCCTTCGCCGCGGCCGTGGCGGGCTTCGGCATGCTCCTGCGCGAGTCGGAGCACGCCGGGAAGCTCACCCCGCAGCAGGTCCTGGCCCTCGCCAGGGCGGCGCGGGGCGACGACCCGGAGGGGTACCGCGCGGAGTTCATCCGGCTGGTGGAGCTCTACGGCGAGCTGCGGCGCACGCGTGGGGCGGGCGACCACGGCCGCTGAGCCGGCGGGCGGGGACGAACCGACGGAGGCCGGGAGACGACGAGCGTCCCCCGGCCTCCCGGTCGTGCGCGGCCCCCGCGAAGGCTACGGCGCCACGTCGAAGAACTTAAGCTCCTTCTCGCGCTCCACGGTGGTGCGAAGCGTCCACTCGCTGTCGAAGAGGATGAGCGGGCGCTCCCTGGAGTCGAACACCATGCTGCGGCCGTACCCCTCGGTCGCGACGCGGCGGATGTCCGCCTCGGGGCCCTCCACCCAGCGGGCGAAGCGGTACGACATGGGCTCCAGGCGCGCCTTCACCCCGTACTCGTGCTCCAGGCGGTGCAGCAGCACGTCGAACTGGAGCTGCCCCACCGCGCCCACGATGGGCGCCGGGCCGACGATGGACTCGGCGTAGAACACCTGCGCCGCGCCCTCCTCGGAGAGCTGCTTCAGCCCGGTGTCCAGCTGCTTGCGGCGCAGCGGGTCGGCCACCACGACGCGGGCGAAGTGCTCCGGCGAGAAGCGGGGGATCCCCCCGAACTCCAGGTCGCCGTTGGCGGAGAGCGAGTCGCCGATGCGGAGCGTCCCCCGGTCGTGGATGCCGATCACGTCGCCGGGCCACGCCTCCTCCACGTGGGTCCGCTCGCGGGCCAGGAACTGCGTGGGCGCGGCCAGGCGGATCTGCTTGCCGGTGCGGACGTGCTTGACCTGCATCCCCGCCTCGAAGCGCCCCGAGCACACCCGCACGAAGGCGATGCGGTCGCGGTGCTTGGGGTCCATGTTCGCCTGGATCTTGAAC
>DATABU010000168.1:0-15451 GCA_036259415.1 Longimicrobiaceae bacterium | reverse complement strand
GGCGCGCGGCTGGCGGGCCGGCTGGACGCGCTGGGCCACGCCGTGACGGTGGTGGAGGCGGTCGCCCGCGGCGGCGAAGCGGTCGCCCGCCTCCACCACCGTCACGGCGTGGCCCAGCGCGTCCAGCCGGCCCGCCAGCCGCGCGCCGATCCCCGCCTCGTCCGCCAGCACCAGCCACTCCGTGGGCTCCCCGCCGGCGGGGGCGGCCGGGAGGGGGGCGCGCGTCCAGGACGGGAGATAGAGCCACTCCGCCGGGTCCGGCCGCTTGGCGAGCGGGTCGCCGCCGCGCGCCTCCGGGAGCGCGGCCGCGCGGGGCTCGATCCAGTAGCGCTTCCGCTCGAAGGGGTACGTGGGCAGGGGGACGCGCCGCAGCCGCTCGTGCGCGTGCACCGCGTTCCAGTCCACCGGGACCCCGGCCAGCCAGAGCCGCCCGGCCGCGCCCAGCAGGTAGGCCGCGTCGGGGTGGCGCTCGTAGCCGTGGCGCAGCGAGGCGACCACGGTGGGCGCGGGGCCCGCCGCGCCCTGCCGCACGAAGGTCCCCAGCGTCTGACCGGGGCCCAGCTCCAGCAGCGCGCGCCGGCCGTCGCCGGCCAGCGTCTCGATCCCCTCCGCGAAGCGCACGGTCCCGCAGAGGTGGCGCGACCAGTAGGCGGGGTCGGTGGCCTCGGCGGCGCCGATCCAGGTGCCCGTCACGTTGGAGACGAAGGGGATCTCCGGCGCGCGGAGCCGGACCGTGCGCATCCGCTCCTCCAGCCGCGCCGCCACCGGGGCCATCATCCCCGAGTGGAAGGCGTGGCGCGCCGGGAGGCGGCGGCAGGCGACGCCGCGCGCGGTCATCTCCGCCTCCAGTGCGGCCACCGCCTCCGCCGGGCCGGAGACGACGGTCATCGCCGGCCCGTTCACCGTGCCGACGCAGAGGCCGTCGCGCAGCAGCGGACGCACCTCCGCCTCGGGCAGGGGGAGGCCGAGCATGGCCCCCTCCGGCAGCTCCTCGATCAGGCGGGAGCGCTCGGCCACCAGCATCAGCGCGTCCTCCAGCGACCAGACGCCCGCCACCGTGGCCGCGACGTACTCGCCCAGCGAGTGGCCGATCATCGCCTCGGGCCGCACCCCCCACGCCATCCACAGCCGCGCCAGGGCGTACTCCGTGACGAAGAGCGCCGCCTGGGCCAGGGCGGTGCCGTTCAACCGCTCCGTGGCGGCGTCCGGGCCGGCGGCGGCGCGCCCCAGCATCGCGCGCAGGTCGATGCGGGCGGGAGCGTCGCCCTCCGCGTCGGCGGGGGCGTCGCCGGGGTAGAGCGCCTCGCGCAGGTCCAGCCCCAGGTGCGGGCGGAGGATCTCCGCGCAGCGGTCCACCTCCTCGCGGAAGACGGGCTCCGTCTCGTACAGCCCGCGCCCCATCCCCGGGTACTGGTCGCCCACGCCGGAGAAGAGGAAGGCGACGGGGCGCGGCCCCTCCGGCGCGGTGGCGGAGAGGACGCGCTCCGGCGCGCGGGCCTCCAGCGCCGCGGCGGCGTCCTCGCGGTCGCGCGCCACCAGCACGCGGCGGTGCTCCCAGGCGCGGCGCCCCGCCTGGAGCGTCCAGGCGGCGTCCGCCAGCGACTGCTCGGGATGGACGCGGAGGTGGGCGGCCAGGCGGTCCGTCGCCGCCTCCAGCGCCGACGGCGTCCGCGCGGAGAGCACGAGCAGCTGCCAGGCGCGCGCGGGGCGCGAGGGCTCCGGCTCCGGGGCCTCCTCCAGCACCACGTGCGCGTTGGTCCCGCCGATCCCGAAGGACGAGACGCCGGCGCGCCGCGGGTGCCCGTCCGCGCTCCAGGGGCGCAGCTCCGTGGGGACGTAGAAGGGGGAGCCGGCGAAGTCGATCTTCGGGTTCGGGGCCGTGAAGTGCAGCGTCGGCGGGACCTCTCCGTGCTCCACGGCCAGCACGGCCTTGATCATCCCCGCCGTCCCCGCGGCGGCGTCCAGGTGGCCGATGTTGGTCTTCACCGCGCCCAGGGCGCAGAACTGCTTCCGCCGCGTCGGGCCGAACGCCTGCGTCAGCGCGGCGACCTCGATGGGGTCGCCCAGGTCGGTCCCGGTGCCGTGCGCCTCCACGAAGCCGACGGTCTCCGGGTCCACCCCGCCCACCGCCAGCGCCTCCTCGATCACCGCCGCCTGCCCGTCCACGCTGGGGGCGGTGAAGCCCACCTTCTGCGCGCCGTCGTTGTTCACGGCGGAGCCACGAACCACCGCGTGCACGGTGTCGCCGTCCGCCAGGGCGTCCTCCAGCCGGCGGAGCACCACCAGCCCCACCCCGCTCCCGCCCAGGGCGCCCGCCGCGCCCGCGTCGAAGGCGCGGCAGTGCCCGTCCGGCGAGAGCACCCCGCCCGGCGCGTAGCGGTAGCCCTGCCCCTGCGACAGGTTGATGCTCACCCCCCCGGCCACGGCCAGGTCGCACTCGCCGTTCAGGAGCGCCTGGCAGGCCAGGTGGACGGAGACCAGCCCGGTGGAGCACCCCGTCTGCACGCTGAGGGCGGGGCCGCGCAGGTTCAGCTTGTACGAGGCGCGCGTCGCCAGGAAGTCCTTGTCGTTGCCGATGTGCACCTGGAAGGCGCCCACCGCGTCGGCGATCTCCGGGCGGGTGAGCACGTGCCGGTGCAGGTAGTGGCTGCTGGACGACCCGGCGTAGACCCCCACCGCCAGCGGCGTGGCCCCGGGGGCGTGGCCCGCGTTCTCCAGCGCCTCCCAGGCCGTCTCCAGGAAGACGCGGTGCTGGGGGTCCAGCACCTCCGCCTCGCGCGGGTTGAAGCCGAAGAAGCCGGCGTCGAACCGGTCGATCCCCTCCAGCACGCCGCCAGCCCGCACGTACTCCGGGTCGCGGAGCAGCGCCGGGTCCACCCCCGCCTCCACCAGCTCCTCGTCGCCGAAGAAGGAGATGGAGTGCACCCCCTCGCGGAGGTTGCGCCAGAACTCCTCCACGTCCCGCGCCCCGGGGAAGCGCCCCGCCATCCCGATGACCGCGACCGCGGGGCCCAGCCCCTCGCCGCTCTCGACCGTATCGCTCATTGCCTGCTCCGTGGTGTTCATGCTCAGCTCCCGCCCCGGCCGCGCCCCCGGGCGAGCGCCCGGCGGGCCGCCGCGCGCTCGCTCCCCCGCCCCTGCCCCGGCGCGGCGGCCGGCGCCTCGCCCGCTCCCAGGTGCTCCGCCAGCGCCGCCACCGTGGGGAAGCGGAAGAGGTCCAGGATGGGGATGTCGCGCCCCAGCGTCTCCCGAAGGCGGGCGTGCACCTGCGCCAGCAGGAGCGAGTGGCCGCCCAGCTCGAAGAAGTTGTCGTGGATCCCCACCCGCTCCAGCGCCAGCGCCTCGCGCCACGCCGCCGCGACCGCGTCCTCCAGCGCGTTGCGCGGCTCCGCGGAGGCGTCCGCCTCGCGGCGGGGCTCGGGGAGCGCGGCGCGGTCGGTCTTGCCGTTGGGTGTCACGGGGAGCGCCTCCAGGAAGACCCAGGCGGAGGGGACCATGTAGTCGGGGAGACGCGCCGCCAGGTGCGTCCGCAGCTCCGCCGCGTCCGCCGAAGCGCCGGCCGCGGCGACCACGTACCCCACCAGCCGCCGCTCGCGGGCGTCGCCGCGCGCCTCCACCACCGCCTCGCGCACGGAGGGGTGCTCGCAGAGCACCGCCTCCACCTCGCCGGTCTCGATGCGGAAGCCGCGCACCTTCACCTGCCGGTCGGTGCGCTCCATGAACTCCAGCTCCCCGTCGGCGAGCCAGCGCACCCGGTCGGAGGTGCGGTACATCCTCGCGCCGGGAACGGCGGAGTGCGGGTCCGGGAGCCACTTCTCCGCGGTCAGGTCGGGGCGCCCCAGGTAGCCGCGCGCCAGCAGCTCGCCGCCCAGGTACAGCTCCCCCGGGACGCCGGGGGGGACCGGCTGCAGCGCCCCGTCCAGCACGTACGCCGCGGTGTTGTCCACCGGCCGGCCGATCCCCGGCACGCTCGCGCTCCCGTCCCCCGGCGCCACCGTCCCCGAGGCGGCGATCACCGTGCACTCGGTGGGACCGTAGTCGTTCACCAGCGCGAAGGGAAGCCCCGGCCGCGGGCGGATGCGCAGCGCGTCGCCGCCGGTGTGCAGCGTCCGCAGCGGGGCGTCCGCCGGCCACTCCAGCGCCAGCGCGGCCTCGGCCAGCGGCGTGGGGAGGAACGCCGAGGTGATGCGCCGCTCCAGCAGCCAGCCGCGGAGCGCCTCGGGCGCGGCGCGGACCTCCTCGGGGACCACGTGCAGCTCCACCCCCGCGGCCAGGTAGGGCCACGTCTCCCAGACCGTCGCGTCGAACCCCGGCCCGGCGAGCTGCGTGGCCCGGTCCCCCTCGCCGTCGCCGAAGACGCGGGCGTGCCAGCCCACCAGGTTGAGGAGCCCGCCGTGCGTGACCCCCACGCCCTTGGGGCGGCCGGTGGAGCCGGAGGTGTAGATCACGTACGCCAGGTTCTCCGGCGACACGTCCGCCGCGCGTCCGCCGCCGCCGGGCTCCGCTTCGACGGAGGGCCACGCCTCGTCCAGCGCGACCGTCTCCACCGCGAGCTCCGGGAGCCGCCCGCGCAGCCGCGCCTGGGTGAGTAGGAGCGCAGCGCCGGAATCCGCGGCCACGTAGGCGATGCGCTCCGCCGGGTAGGCCGGGTCGAGCGGGACGTACGCGCCCCCCGCCATCAGCACGCCCAGTTGCGCCGCCAGCGCCTCCCAGCCGCGCTCCATGCACACCGCCACCCGCGTCTCGGGCCCCACCCCCCGGCGCAGCAGCCACGCCGCGAGCCGTCCGGCGCGCCCCACCAGCTCCGCCCGGGTGAGCACGACCTCGCCGTCCACCACCGCGACGGCGTCGGGCCGCCGCGCCGCCCGGTCGGCCAGGAGGTGGTGGACGGGGCGGTCCGCGGCGTGCCGCGCGCGTGCGCCGGCCCACCCGCGCAGCACCTGCTCGCGCTCGCCCGCGGTGAGCAGCGGGATCTCCGACACCGGCCGCGCCGGGTCGGCGGTCATGGCGTCCAGGAGCAGGCGGTAGCGGTCCGCCAGGCGCTCCGCCGTGGCCCGGTCGAACAGGTCCGTGGCGTACTCCAGCTCCGCCTCCAGGGCGTCGTCGGCGTTCATGACGCCCAGCGTCAGGTCGAACTTCGCGGTCCCGGTCTGCCCCTCCAGCGCCCGCACCGCGAGGCCGGGGAGCTCCGGCACCCGCAGCGGCGCGTCCATCAGGGTGAACATCACCTGGAAGATGGGCGAGTGCGCCAGGCTGCGCTCCACGCGCAGCTCCTCCACCAGCTTCTCGAAGGGGACGTCCTGGTGCGCGTACGCGCCCAGCACCCCCTCGCGCGCCCGGGCCAGCAGCTCGCGGGTGGAGGGGTCGCCGCCCAGGTCGGCGCGGAGCGGGAGCGCGTTGACGAAGAAGCCGATCAGCTCCTCCAGCTCCCGCCGCGTGCGCCCCGCCGTGGGGACCCCCACCACCAGGTCGTCCGCCCCCGAGTGCCGCGCCAGGAGCAGCTCCCAGGCGGAGACCAGCGCCATGAACAGGGTCACGCCCTCGCGCCGCGCCAGGGCGCGGGCCGCGTCCGCCGCCTCGCCCGGGATGCGGAAGGAGAGCACCGCGCCGCGGGAGCCCTGCACCGCCGGGCGCGGGTGGTCGGTGGGGATCTCCAGCCGGGCGGGGGCCCCTGCGAGCCGCTCGCGCCAGAACGCCACCTGCCCCTCCAGCGCGTCGCCCCGCAGCCACTCCCGCTGCCACGCCGCGAAGTCGGCGTACTGCACCGGCAGCGGCGGGAGCGCGGCGGGCTCCCCCGCCCGGTGCGCCGCGTACAGCACCGACAGCTCCCGCAGGAGAACGCCCATGCTCCAACCGTCGGAGACGATGAGGTGCATGGAGAGGAGGAGGGCGTGGTCGTCCTCTCCCAGGCGCAGGAGCGCGACGCGGAAGAGCGGCCCCCGCTCCAGGTCGAAGAGGCGGTGCGCCTCTTCCGCCATGCGGGCCCGGAGCGCCGCGTCGCGCGCCTCCGCGTCCCCCGCGGGCAGCTCCTCCACGGCGAGGTCGAGCGTCCCCGCGGGGCGGACCGCCTGCACGGGCCGGCCGTTCCGGCGCTCGAAGACGGTGCGGAGCGCCTCGTGCCGGCGCACGACCTCCTCCAGCGAGCGGCGCAGCGCCTCCGCGTCCAGCGGACCGGCCATGCGGAGCGCCGCCGGGATGGCGTAGGTCGCCTCGCCCGGCCGCATCTGCTCCAGGAACCAGAGCCGCTCCTGCGCGAACGACGCGGGGACCGGCTCCGTCCGCGCGGTCGGCCGCAGCGGCGGCGCCCCGGCGCCCTCGCCCTCCCCGCGAGCCGCCTCGATCCGCGCGGCCAGCCGCTCCACCGTGGGCGCCTCGAAGAGCGCACGCAGCGGAAGGTCCACCCCAAAGAGCTGCCGCACGCGCGAGATCACCTGCGTCGCCAGAAGCGAGTGACCGCCCAGCGCGAAGAAGCCCTCCCGCGTCCCCACGCGCTCCCGCCCCAGCAGCGCGCCCCACACCGCGGCGAGCACCTCCTCCACCTGCGTCCGCGGCGCCGTGTACGCGTCCGCCGGCCGCTCCGGCGCGGGGAGCGCCGCCCGGTCGGTCTTGCCGCTGGGGGTGAGCGGGAGCGCCTCCAGCGCCACCAGCGCGGACGGCACCATGTACTCGGGGAGCCGCTGCCGGAGGTGCGTCCTCAGCTCCTCCTCCGGCAGCTCCCCGTCCGCGGCGACGACGTAGCCGACGAGCCGCGTGTCCCCCGGCGCCTCCGTCCGCACCACCACCGCTGCGCCGCGGACGGCCGGGTGCGCGAGGAGCGCGGCCTCGACCTCGCCGGGCTCGATGCGGAAGCCGCGCACCTTCACCTGCCGGTCGATGCGGCCCAGGAACTCCAGCTCCCCGCCCGGGAGCCAGCGCACGCGGTCTCCGGTGCGGTACATCCGCGCGCCGGGCTCCCCCGGGGACGGGTCCGGCACGAACGCCGCCGCGGTCGCCTCCGGCCGCCCGGCGTACTCCCGCGCCACCGAGGCGCCGCCCAGGCACAGCTCGCCGGGGACGCCGGCCGGCACGGGCCGCAGCCCGCCGTCGAGCACGTACGCCCGCACCCCGCGGATCGGCCGGCCGATGCCCGGCGCGCGCTCGCCGCCCGCGGGGACGACGCCCGCGGTGGCGACGACGGTGTTCTCCGTCGGCCCGTAGGCGTTGACCAGGGCGAACGGCGCATCCGCGGCCGGCCGGACGCGCAGCGCGTCCCCGCCGGTGAGCAGCGCGCGGAGGGCGCAGGCGCGCGGCCACTCCAGCGCGAGCATCCCCTCCGCGAGCGGCGTCGGCACGAAGGCCAGGGTCGCCTCCCGCGCCAGGAGGAAGTCCCGCATCGCCGCGGGGGACGCGCGGGTCTCCTCGTCCGCGACCAGGTGCAGCTCCGCCCCGGCCGCCAGGTAGGGCCAGGTCTCCCACACCGACGCGTCGAAGCCCAGCCCCGCGACCTGCGTCGCCCTGTCGGCCGCGGTCACCCCGAACGCGCCCAGGTGCCAGTCCACCAGGTTCGCCAGCCCGCGGTGCGTGACCACGACGCCCTTGGGGGTGCCGGTGGAGCCCGAGGTGTAGATGACGTACGCGGCGGATTCGGGGGCCGCCTCCCCCGCAGGGGAATCGCGGGGTGCGGGGGCCGGGGACGGGGCCACCCCCGCCTCCGTCACCACCAGCGCCGCGCCGCTGTCCTCCAGGATCCCCTCGACGCGCGCGGCCGGCGTGGCGGGGTCGATCGGGAGGTACGCCGCCCCCGCGCGCAGCACGGCCAGCATCGCGACCACCAGATCCGGCGAGCGCTCCATCCGCAGCGCCACCCGCGTCTCCGGGCCGGCGCCGCGGCGGCGCAGCTCGGCCGCCAGCTCCCCCGAGCGGCGCTCCAGCTCGCCGTAGGTGAGCCGCGCGCCGCCGCAGACCACGGCGACCGAGCCCGGGGCCTCCGCCGCGCGCGCCAGCACCCGCTCGTGCACGGGGACCCACGCCTCCGTCGGCGGGAGGGGGGCGCCGCTCCACTCCCCCAGCACCCGCCGCTCGCCCTCGTCCAGCAGCGTCAGCCCGGCGACGCGCGCGTCCGGGTCGGCGAGGGCGCCCGCGAGCAGCACGGCCAGGTGCGCCGCCAGCCGCTCGACGGTCGCCGCGTCGAACAGGTCGGTCGCGTACTCCAGCGCCCCCGAGATCCCGTCGGGGCGCTCCTCCAGCGCGAGCGTCAGGTCGAACTTGGCGGTGTGGGTCTCCTCCTCCTCCACCTCCATGCGCAGCCCGGGGAGCCCGGGGGCGGCGCCTTCGCCGGAGAGCAGCGAGAAGACCACCTGCACCAGCGGGCTGCGGCCCAGGTCGCGCTCCGGCTCCAGCTCCTCCACCAGCCGCTCGAAGGGGAGCTCCTGGTGGGCGAAGGCGCCCAGCGTCGCCTCGCGCGTGCGCCCCAGGAGGTCGCGGAAGGTCGGCTCGCCGTCCAGGCGCGCCCGCAGGGCCAGGGTGTTGACGAAGAAGCCGATCAGCCCCTCCGTCTCCGGCCGCGTCCGCCCCGCCACCGGCGTCCCCAACAGCAGGTCGTCCTGCCCGGAGTACTTCGCCAGCAGCGCCCCGAAGCCCGCCAGGAGCGTCATGAAGGGCGTCGTCCCCTCCCGCCTCCCGAGCGCCCGCACCCCCGCCGCCAGCTCCGCCGGGAATGCGAAGCGGTGCAGCGCCCCGCGGCCGCTCTGCACGGCGGGGCGCGGCCGGTCGGTCGGCAGCTCCAGCGCGCGCGGCGCCCCCGCCAGCCGCTCCCGCCACCAGCCGAGCTGCGCGTCGAGCACCTCGCCCGCCAGCCAGGCGCGCTGCCACACGGCGTAGTCCGGGTACTGCACCGGCAGCTCGGGCAGCGGCGAAGGCTCGCCGCGCGAGAAGGCGCCGTAGAGCGCCGCCAGCTCGTCGAACAGGACGCCCATGCTCCAGGCGTCCGAGACGACGTGGTGCATCCCCACGAAGAGCAGGTGCTCGTCCGCGGCGAGGCGGAGCAGGCGCAGGCGGAAGAGCGGGCCGCGCTCCAGGTCGAAGGGGCGCAGCGCCTCCTCGCGCATCCGCCCGGCCGCCTCCGCGGCGCGACGGTCGGGGGACAGGGCCGCCAGGTCCTCGGCCTCTAGCGCGAGGGGCGCGGCGGGGAGCACGGTCTGCGCCGGGCGCCCGTCCGCCGCGGAGAACACGGTGCGCAGCGCCTCGTGGCGGCGGACCAGCTCCTCCAGCGCCCGCCGCAGCGCCTCCGCGTCCAGCGCGCCCGCGAGCCGCACCCGCGCCGCGATGGCGTAGGTGCTCCCGCCGGGGCGGAGCTGCTCCAACAGCCAGAGCCGCTCCTGCGCGAACGAGAGCGGGAGCCGCTCGCCGGCTTCGCGGGCGACGGGGACGAGCGGCGGCGCGGCGGGCGCGGCCTCCTCCCCGCGCAGGGCGCGGACGCGCTCGGCGAAGGCGGCCAGCGTGGGCGCCTCGAACAGGGCGCGCAGCGGCACCTCCGCCCCGAGCACCCGCCCGGCGCGCGACACCACCCGCGTCGCCGAGAGCGAGTGGCCCCCGAGCGCGAAGAAGTCGTCGTGCGCCCCGACGCGCTCCGCCCCCAGCACCTCCGCCCAGATCCCCGCCAGGATCTCCTCGTCCGGCGTGCGCGGCGCGACCCGGGCGGCGCCGCCCTCCCACTCCGGCGCGGGGAGCGCCCCCCGGTCGAGCTTGCCGTTGCGGGTCAGCGGCAGCGCGTCCAGCGCCACCACGGCCGACGGGACCATGTACTCGGGGAGCTCCGCGCGCACCCAATCCAGCAGCTCCGGCGCGCGGAGCCCGCCGTCCGGGACGACGTAGGCGACCAGGCGCTTCGCCCCGGCCGCGTCCTCCCGCGCGACCACCACCGCCTCGCGGACGGCCGGGTGGCGGAGCAGCGCGGCCTCGATCTCGCCCGGCTCGACGCGGAAGCCGCGCACCTTCACCTGGTCGTCGGTCCGGCGCACGAACTCCAGCGTCGCGTCCGGCCGCCAGCGCACCACGTCGCCGGTGCGGTAGAGGCGCGCTCCCGGCTCGCCGCCGAACGGGTCGGGGACGAAGCGCTCCGCGGTCAGCGCCGGCCGCCCCAGGTAGCCCCGCGCCACCCCCGGGCCGCCCACGTGCAGCTCGCCGGGGACGCCGGGGGGCGCCGGCTCCCCCGCGCGGTCCAGCACGTAGACGCGCCGGTCGCCCACCGGCCGCCCGATGGGCACCGTCGCCCCGTCCCACCCCCGCGGGATGGGCCAGCAGGTGGAGAACACGGTGCACTCGCTAGGCCCGTAGCCGTTCACCAGCCGCAGCCGCGGATACAGCTCCAGCGCCCGCCGCGCGTGCGCGGCGGAGACCGCCTCCCCGCCCACCATCACCTGCCGCACGCTCGCCAGCAGCTCCGGCGCGCCGTCCACGACCACGTTGAAGAAGGCGCTCGGCAGCCAGAGCGTGGTTACGCCGTGGCGCCGGATCGTCTCCGCCAGCCGGGGCGGCTCGGGCGTCGCGCCGTCGTAGAGCACGCAGCGCCCGCCGGTGAGCAGGGCCGGCCACAGCTCCAGCGCGAAGGCGTCCCACGAGGTGGAGGAGTGCTGGAGCAGCACCTCCTCCTCGCCGAAGCGCACGTAGTCCGCGCCCCGGAAGAAGCCCGGCACGGCACGGTGCGGCACCCCCGTCCCCTTCGGCTCCCCCGTGGACCCGGACGTGTAGACGACGAAGGCGAGGTGCTCGGGGGTGACCACTGTGCCGTCCTCCCACTCTCCCACAGGGGGAGAGTGGGCCGGGGGGAAGGGGGTCTCCTCCGCGCCGACGAGCACGACCTCGACCCCGGACCCGGCGAACCGCTCCGCGAGCGCCACCTCCGTCAGCAGAACCCGCGCGCCGGAGTCGTGGAGCATCCAGGCCAGGCGCTCCGCCGGGTAGCCCGGGTCCAGCGGGATGTAGGCGCCGCCCGCCTTCAGCGCGCCCAGGACGCCGACCACCAGCTCCGGGCTGCGGGGGAGGCAGATCCCCACCCGCGCGTCCGGACCCACCCCGCGCGCCCGCAGCGCGCGGGCGATCGCGCCGGCGCGGCGGTCCAGCTCCGCGTAGGTCAGCGCGCGGCCGCCCATCTCCACCGCGACGGCCCCGGGGACGCGCCGCGCCTGGGCCTCGAAGAGGTGGTGCACGCACGCGGCGGTATCCTCCTCCGCGCCCGAGCGGGCCCACCGCTCCACCAACTCCCGGCGCTCCCCGGCGGTCAGCAGGGGCAGCGCGGAGATGCGAGCGTCCGGGTCGGCCGCGACCGCCTCCAGCAGCGTGCGGAGCTGCCCCGCCATCCGCGCGGCGGTGGCCGCGTCGAAGAGGTCGGCGGCGTACTCGATCCACCCCCCCACCCCCTCCGGCGACTCCAGCGCCTCCAGCAGCAGGTCGAACTTGGCCGTGCCGCCCTCCCCCTCCAGGAGGTCCACCTCCAGCCCGCGCATCCGCAGGCGCCCGGCGGGGGCGTTCTGGAGCACGAAGGCCGCCTGGAAGAGCGGGTTGCGGCCGGGGTCGCGCGCCACCTCCAGCGCCTCCAGCACCGCCTCCAGCGGGACGTCCTGGTGCGCGTACGCGTCCACCGTGGCGCGGCGCACCCGGCGCAGCAGCTCCCGAAACGACGGGTCGCCGTCCAGGCGGCCGCGGAGAGCGAGGGTGTTGACGAAGAAGCCCACCAGCCCCTCCGTCTCCACCCGGTGGCGGTTGGCGATGGGCGCGCCCACCACCAGGTCGTCCTGCCCGGACCAGCGCGCGAGCAGGAGCTGCCACGCCGCCAGCAGCGCCATGAACAGCGTCGCGTCCTCGCCCCGCGCGAGCGTCCTCAGCCGCTCCGCCAGTCCGGCGGGGAGGTCGATCGCCTGCCGGGCGCCGCGGAAGCTCTGCGTGGGCGGGCGCGGCCGGTCCGTGGGGAGCTCCAGCAGGGGGGGCGCGCCCTCCAGCGCCTCCCGCCAGAAGGCCAGCCCACGATCCATCCCCGCCCCGTCGAGCTGCTCCCGCTGCCAGGAGGCGTAGTCCGCGTAGCGGATGGGGAGCGGGGGGAGCTTCGCCTCGCTCCCCGCCGAGAGGGCGTCGTAGAGCGTGCACAGCTCGCGGAAGAGGACGCCCATGCTCCACCCGTCCGAGACGGCGTGGTGCAGGGTGAGGAGGAGCACGTGCTCCTCCGCGTCCAGCCGCAGCAGCGCGGCCCGCAGCGGCGGCCCCCCCCGCAGGTCGAAGGGGAGCGCGGCGTCCACCCGGGCGAGCCGCAGCATCTCCGCCTCCCGCTCCTCCGCCGTCCCCTCCAGCGCCGCCACGGGGAGCGGGACCGGCGCGGGTGGCAGGACGCGCTGCACCGGCCCGGAGCCGCCGTCCGGGAAGACGGAGCGCAGCGGCTCGTGCCGCCGGACGACCTCCGACAGCGCGCCGCGGAGCGCCTCCACGTCCAGCGGCCCGCGGAGCCGCAGCGCGTGCGGCATGTTGTAGACGCCCGTCCCCGCGCCCAGCTGCTCGGCGAGCCAGAGCTGCTCCTGCGCGAAGGAGAGCGGCGCCGTGTCGCCCAGCTCCGGCCGGGGCGCGACGGGTCCGGCCGCCGGGTCGCCGCGGCTGACCCGCAGCCGCAGCTCCAGCAGCCGGCGCTTCTCCGGCGAGAGGCCCGCCAGGCGCTGCGCGATCTCGCTCATCGGGCCTCGCCCTCCGCCAGGAGGAGGCGCGCCTCCTCGTCGGTGATCGTCTCCAGCTCCGCCAGCATCCGGCCCAGCGCAGCCTCCCGCTCCCCGTCGATCGCCGCCGCCATCCCGGCCAGCGTCGGCGCCTCGAATACGCGGTGCAGCGGCAACTCCACGCCGAAGCGCTCCCACACCGCCGCGATCACCCGCGTCGCCAGCAGCGAGTGGCCGCCCAGGCGGAAGAAGTGGTCGCGGGCGCCGATCCGCTCCCGCCCCAGCGCCTCCGCCCAGAGGGCCGCCAGCCCCCTCTCCGTCTCCGTCCGCGGCGCGGTCCACACCTCGGGCGCCGCCGCCTCGGGCGCCGGGAGGGCGGCCCGGTCCGTCTTCCCGTTGGGCGTGCGGGGGAGCGCGGGGAGGAGGACGAAGTCCGCGGGGACCATGTGGGCGGGGAGAAGCCCGGCCAGGTGGGCGCGCAGCCCGTCCGCCGGGATCGCCGCGTCCCCCGCCCCGACGTACGCCGCCAGCCGCGGCTCGCCCGCCGCATCCTCCCGGACCACGACCAGCGCCTCCGCGACGCCGGGGTGGCGGAGGAGCGCGGCCTCGACCTCCCCGGGCTCGATGCGGAAGCCCCGCAGCTTCACCTGGTGGTCCGTCCGTCCCAGGAACTCCAGCTCGCCCTCCGGCAGCCAGCGTGCCCGGTCGCCCGTCCGGTACAGCCGGCCGCCCTCCGCGCCGAACGGGTCGGGGACCCAGCGCTCCGCCGTCAGCTCCGGGCGTCCCAGGTAGCCGCGCCCCACCCCGGCGCCGCCCAGGTACAGCTCGCCCGGGACGCCCACCGGCGCCGGCTCCATCCGCGCATCCAGCACGTACGCCCGGGTGTTCGCCACCGGCCGCCCGATGGTGGGCTCCCGCCCCGCGCCGCGCGGGACCCGGCTCCAGGTGGAGTAGGTCGTGTCCTCGCTCGGCCCGTAGAGGTTGCGGACGACGCCCACGCCCGCGGCGTACAGCGCCTCCGCCAGGGCGCCGCCCAGCGGCTCCCCCGCCAGGTTCACCGAGCGGACGGAGCCCGGGATCCCGCCCGCGCGCACCAGCTCGGCGGCGGCGGAGGGGACGGTGTTCACCAGGGTGACGCGGTCGCGGCCCGGGAGGCGCGGCAGCCCGGCCGCGTTCTCGGCCACCACCACCGCGCCGCCGACGGCGAGCGGGAGGAAGAGCTCGAACACGGACAGGTCGAAGCACACCGAGGTGGAAGCGAGCACGCCGGACAGCTCCTCCGGCGCGAACTCGCCGCGCGCCCACTCCAGCAGGGCGACGGCGCTGCGGTGCTCGACCACCACACCCTTGGGCGTCCCCGTCGAGCCCGAGGTGTAGATCAGGTACGCGGCGTTCTCCGGGAGCGCGCCGTCCGGCCCGGCGGCCGCGGCGTCCCCGGCGGCGACGTCCTCCACGCAGAGCACCTCCGCGCCCTCCCCCGGGAGCCCGCCGGCGAGAGAGCGCTGCGTCAGCAGCAGCGGGACCGCCGCGTCGCGCAGGACCCAGGC
The DNA here is from genome assembly GCA_036259415.1 of Longimicrobiaceae bacterium. Taxonomy (GTDB): domain Bacteria; phylum Gemmatimonadota; class Gemmatimonadetes; order Longimicrobiales; family Longimicrobiaceae; genus JAFAYN01. The sequence continues at coordinate 1,230 of DATABU010000168.1, read as the reverse complement.
GATCCGCTCGCGTGGGTACGCCGGGTCCAGCGGCACGTACGCCGCCCCGGCGCGCAGCACCCCCAGCAGCGCAGCCGCGAGCTCCGGGGTGCGCTCCATGCAGACGCCCACCCGCGCCTCAGGGCCGGCCCCACGCGCCCGCAGCGCCCGCGCGACGCGTGCGGAGCGCGCGTCCAGCTCCGCGTACGTCACGACGCGGTCGCCGTGCACCAGCGCGGCCGCGCCGGGCGTGCGCCCCGCCTGCGCCGCGAAGAGGTCGTGCAGGCGGAGCCCCGCGTCCACGGGCGCGGCGGTGGCGTTCCACCCTTCCACCACCCGCCGCCGCTCGTCGGGGGGAAGGAGGGGGAGCGCCGAGGCCGGGCGGTCCGGGTCCGCCGCGATCCCCCCGAGCAGGGTCGCGAAGCGCTCCGCCATCCGCTCCACGGTCGCGGGGTCGAAGAGGTCCGCCGCGAACTCCCAGGCCGCCTCCGCCCCCCCGGCACCCTCCGTCAGCTCCAGGAAGAGGTCGAACTTCGCGGTCCCCGTCTCCCCGTCGCGCATCCGCATCCGCACCCCGCCCGCCTCCGCCTCCGGCACCCGGCCGCGCGTCGCGAACATCACCTGGAAGACGGGGCTGCGGGCGGGGTCGCGCTCCGGGGCGAGGGCCTCCACCAGCCGCTCGAAGGGGAGCTCCGCGTGGGCGAAGGCGCCCAGCACGGTCTCCCGGGTCCGCCGCAGCGCCTCGCGGAAGGTCGGATCGCCGGACAGGTGGGTGCGCAGCGCCAGCGTGTTCGCGAAGAAGCCGACGGCGTCCTCCGTCCCCGGAAGGGTCCGCCCCGCCACGGGCGAGCCGACGGTCACGTCCCACTCGCCGGCATGCCGAGCGAGGAAGACCTGGAACGCCGCGAGCAGCGCCACGAACGGCGTCGCGCCCTCCGCGCGTCCCAGGGCGCGCAGCCGGTCCACCGGCGCGGAGGGGAGCGCCGCGCGGTGGATGCCGCCGCTGAGGCTGCGGCGCGCCGGGCGGGGCCGGTCCGCCGGGAGGTCGAGCGGGGGCGCACCCGTCAGCCGCGGCACCCACCAGCCCAGGAGATCCGTCAGCACCTGACCTGTAACGTGCTGCCGCTGGGCAACGGAAAAATCCGCGTAGCGCAGCGAGAGCTCCGGGAGCCGAGGCGGCGCGGCCGCCCCGGCCGCGAAGGCGCCGTACACCCCGGCCAGCTCGCGGAAGAGCACCTCCAGCGACCAGCC
>DATABU010000167.1:0-2123 GCA_036259415.1 Longimicrobiaceae bacterium | reverse complement strand
GGAGGGCGAGGCCCCGCCGGCCGCGGCGGAGGAGCCGGGGGCCCCCGCCGGCGACTACGCGGGCGCCCGGCGCGAGCTGGAGGCGGCGGTGCTCGCGGCGCTCGCCGACGCGGTCCCCGACGAAGCGGGGACGGCGGAGGCGGTCGGCCGCGTGCTGCGGCTGCTGGGGCGGCAGCTCCGCGGGGCGGCGCTGGAGCACCTGCGCGCCTTCCACACCGGGCGGCTCCTGGAGGAGGCGCGGCGGCGCTGCGTGGAGGCCAACACCTTCGACCCCTACCGCGACTACCGGCAGTACGTCTTCGACCTGCTGCGCGCCCCGGGGGAGGAGAACCGCTTCGGCGCGGGGGGGAAGCCGGACAGCCGCACCCGCAACCTGCCGCTGATGCCGCTGCTGGCGGGCGACAACCCGCTCAACAACACGCTCCCCTCCAAGTTCCTGCGGCTGACGGACTACCAGTACTACATCCTGCGCCAGTGGGCGACGGGGCTCTTCCACAACGAGAGGCTGGAGGGGTGGGCCAGCCCCGACCCCTGGAACCCGTACGCCGGCTGGGTGAACCGCACCGGCCACCACCTGGACCGGGGCGTCCTCAGCAACCTCCTGGGCGGGGCCTTCTGCCCGGGGGGCGAGGTGAGCTGGATCATCCGCAACCCGGCGCTCTTCCACGAGCCGTACCGGATCAGGGCCGACCCGGACTTCTACGCCTTCCGCCAGACCGCGGCGCAGGCGAACGCGTGGCGCGGCAGCGTCCCCGAGTCGGAGTACGCCGCGTACGTGAGCACCGCGCTGGGGCAGGACACCGACTTCGCGCGGGGGATGCAGCCGGGGGACCTCACCAAGTACTCGGGGCTCCCCTGGCAGGCGGACTTCAACGAGTGCTCCACGCAGAACATCGACGTCACGTACGACGAGTGGAACGAGATCTACCCGGCCAGCGGGGAGAACGCGTGGATGGCGCGCGAGCAGCGCGTGTGGCAGACGCTCTGGTGGCCGGCGCACCGGCCGCTGCAGACCAACGAGCTGGTCGGCATGGTGAACGGGCAGCCCAGCTACCAGTGGCTGCCCTGGAGCCCGGGGGTTCCGCAGACCAACGCGGGAGACCTGAAGATGGTGACCGAGTGGTGGCGGCTGGGCTTCGTCCGCAAGAACCCGTTCATGGGGACGCAGGACGTGGAGCCCACCGAGGTGCCGCCGCCCAACACGCCCCCCTACGTCACGGTGGAGCGCACCCCGCGCTCCGGAAAGGAGGAGGTATGAACGGCTTCGACCCCTTCGCGGGCTCCTGGACCTACCGCAGCTTCCTGAACGACCCGGACCTGCACGTGAAGGACGGCAGCGCCGACTTCAACGCGGTGCAGTTCGGCTACGGGATCCTGCAGATCGACGAGGCGCCGGGGCAGCTGGTGACCGGGAGCATCGGCTACGCGGCGGACGGCTGGTCGCTGAACATCCACGGCTCGAAGTCGTTCGGGTCGCCCATGGAGATCCGCTTCCAGGGGAAGGGGATCGTGAGCGGCTCGGAGTGGATCTACGACTACGTGGGCTGGCTGGTGCCGGTCTGGCCCGGGAGCACCCGGCGGCTCCAGCGCGAGGCGCTGGTGGGCTCCATCGTGCGCACCGTCCCGCACCCCAACGGCAGCGGGGGCGTCTCGCCGGCCGGGGTGGTGGGCTCCTGGTACGCCGTGCGGGCGGACGCCGGCAACGGGTGACGCCCCGCCGGGTGGACGTGGCGGTCGTCGGCGGCGGACCCGGCGTGTCCGCCGCCGCGCTGTCGCTGCGCGCCCACGCCCCCGCGCTCTCCGTGGCGCTGCTGGAGGCGACGCGCTACGAGGCGACGCGCCTGGGGGAGACGCTCCCCCCGCCGGCGCGGCGCCTCCTGGAGCACCTGGGCGCGTGGGACGCCTTCCTGGCGCAGGGGCACGGCGAGTCTCACGGGACCGCCGCTGCCTGGGGCGCCCCCACGCCGCGCGACAACGACTTCGTCTTCTCCGCCCGCGGGGTGGGCTGGCACCTGGACCGGGCCGCCTTCGACGCCATGCTGGCCGGGCGGGCGGAGGCCGCGGGCGCCGTGGTGCTCCGCGGCGCCCGCCTGGCCGCCGCCGCGCGCTCCGGCCGGGAGTGG
>DATABU010000166.1:0-5030 GCA_036259415.1 Longimicrobiaceae bacterium | reverse complement strand
CGGTGCGGCATGGCCACGCCCTTGGGCCGGCCGGTGCTCCCCGAGGTGTAGATGACGTAGGCCAGGTTGTCCGGTCCGAGCGGGACCTGCGGCGGCTCGGGGCTCTCGCGCGCGACCTGCGCGGCGTCGGCGTCGGCGTCGAGCCGCACCACGCGCACGCCGCCCGGGGGGAGGCGCTCCGCCAGGCCCCGCTGCGTCAGCAGCACCGGCGCGCCGGAGTCCTCCAGCATGTAGGCCAGGCGCTGCGGCGGGTACGCCGGGTCCAGCGGCACGTAGGCCGCCCCCGCCTTGAGGATGCCGAGCAGGGTGGACATCATCTCCGGGCCGCGCTCCAGGCAGAGCGCCACGCGCTGGTCCGGGCCGACGCCCAGTCCGCGCAGGTGGTGAGCGAGCCGGTTGGCCCGCCGGTCCAGCTCGCCGTAGGTGAGGCTTCCGTCCGCGTAGCTGAGGGCCACGGCGTCGGGCGTGCGCGCCGCCTGCGCCTCGAAGAGCTCGTGGACGCAGCGCTCGGCCGGGTACTCGGCCTCCGTGCGGTTCCACGCCTCCAGCACCTGGCGCCGCTCCGCCTCCGGCAGCACGTCCACGCTCCCCAGCGGCCGCTCCGGCGCACTCCCCAGCGCCTCCACCAGCCGCTCCAGCGCCGTGTGCACCAGCGCGCATACCCGCTCCGGCCCGACCGATGCCGGAGCCTGCGCCGTCAGCCGGAACCGGTCGCCCAGGTCGTCGACGGACAGCACCAGCGGGTAGTTCGTACGCTCCTCGCCGTGGAGCGCCTGGATCCCTTCGAGCTCCTCGCGCGCCGTGTCCTCGCTCTTCTCGGCCGTGCCGTGCCGGTAGTTCAGCAGGGCGGAGAACAGCGGGGTGGGCGCCCGTACGCCGCTGCACCGCTGCACCAGCGCGAGCGAGGCGTGCTCGTGCCGCAGCAGCTCCGCCAGCAGCGCGTGCATCCCCCGGACCGCCGCCTCCGCCCCCTCCTGCTCCACGCGCAGCCGCACCGGGAGCGTGTTGATGAACGGACCGATCACGCGGTCCGCTCCCTCTCCGCCCTGCATGCGCCCGAAGAGCACCGTTCCGAAGACCACGTCGTCGCGCCCCGACACGCGCGCCAGCACCTGCGCCCACGCCACGTGGCACACGCTCGCCGCGCTCACCCCCAGCCGCCGCCCTGCCTCCCGCAGCCGCGCTCCCAGGCCGGCCTCCACCTCCCGCGACGCTTCGGCGATCCCGCCGGTGTCACCGTGCACGTCCAGCAGCCCGAACGGCGCCGTCGGCTCCTCCACGTCTCCCAGCAGGCGCGTGAAGAACGCCTCGTGCTCCTCCCGGCTGACCCCCAGGCGCGCCTGCGCCACGAAGTTCCGGAACGGCAGCGCCGGCGGCAGGCGCTCCGCCTCACCCAGGAGGTGCGCCCGCACCTCCTCCACCACCAGCATCAGCGAGGTGTTGTCGTCCGCCAGGTGGTGCAGCAGCAGGAGCAGCAGCCAGCGGTCCTGGGGCCGGTCGTACGCGACGTAGCCGCGCAGCAGCGGCGCCTGCCGCAGGTCGATGCGATGGTGCCGCGGATCGAACCGCTCGCGCAGCTGCGCCATGGCGTCGCCCCCGGAGGGGTCCAGCTCCACCTCCTCCACCGGCAGCGGCGCCTCGCGCCACACGACCTGCACCGGCTCCGGCAGGTCCTCCCACACCACCGCCGTGCGCAGGATGTCGTGCCGCCCGATCACGGCCTGGAGGGCGGGCAGGAAGGCGTCCAGGAGCGGTCGGCTGTCGAAGCCGAGAAGGCTCGTGGTCAGGTACGGGTCCCCTTCCACCGACATGAGGTGGTGGAAGAAGATGCCCTCCTGGAGCGGCGCCAGCGGGTAGACGTCCTGCACGTTGCCCGCGCCGCCCGGCACGCCGGCGACGATCCGGTCCACCTGCGCCTGCGTCAGCGCCACCAGCGGCAGCATCTGCGGCGTGATCGCTTCGCACGGCGTGGGGATCCCGTTGGCCGGCACCTCCACCTCGCGCGACGCGCCGCCGACCGCCGCCGCCAGCTCCGCCAGCGTGGGCGTCGTGAACAGCGCACGCACGTCGGCGTGCAGCCCCCGCTGGCGCATCCGCTCGATCGCGCGCACCACCAGCAGCGAGTGCCCCCCCAGCTCGAAGAAGTGGTCCCGCCTGCCCACCCGCTCCAGCCCCAGCACCTCCGCCCAGACCTGCGCCAGCGCCTCCTCCACCTCCCCCTGCGGCGCCTCGTAGCCGCGGGTCGCGTACGCCTCTCCCTCCGGAGCCGGCAGCGCCCTGCGGTCCAGCTTGCCGTTGGCCGTCAGCGGCAGCGCCTCCATGCGCACGTACGCCGCCGGCACCATGTACTCCGGCAGGCGCTCCGACAGGTGCGCCCGCAGCGCCTCCGCCCCCACGCTCTCCGCGCCCACGTAGTACGCCACCAGGCGCCGCCCTTCGGAGCCGGACGCGTCCTCCCGCGCCAGCACCGCCGCCTCGCGCACCTCCGGGTGCTCCTCCAGGCGAGCCTCGATCTCTCCCGGCTCGATCCGGAAGCCCCGCACCTTCACCTGGTGGTCCGTCCGCCCCAGGTACTCCATCTCCCCCTCCCCCACCCAGCGCACCCGGTCCCCCGAGCGGTACAGCCGCGCCCCCGCCTCCCCGCTGAAGGGATCCGGGACGAAGCGCTCCGCCGTCAGCTCCGGCCGCCCCAGGTACCCCCGCGCCAACCCGCCGCCTCCCACGTACAGCTCCCCCGCCACTCCCACCGGCACCGGCTCCCCCGCCCCGTCGAGCACGTACGTCCGCAGGTCCGGAATGCGCCGGCCCACCGGACTGGCGCCCCCCCGCTCCACGTCGGCCCGCGCCAGCGGCCGATACGTCACGTGCACCGTGGTCTCCGTGATGCCGTACATGTTGACCAGGCGCGTGCCCTCCTCCCCGTTGCGCTCGAACCAGGCGCGCAGCGTGGCCGTCTCCAGCGCCTCCCCGCCGAAGACCACCCACCTGAGCCGGTGCCGCTCCGTGCTGGCTCCCTGCGCGGCCATCAGCCCCCGGAACGCGCTCGGCGTCTGGTTCAGGACCGTCACCCCCGCGCGGCAGAGCAGCCCGTAGAACGCCTCCGCCGAGCGGGCCGTCTCCTGCGCGACCACGACCAGGCGCCCCCCGTGCATCAGCGCGCCCCATATCTCCCAGACCGAGAAGTCGAAGGCGAAGGAGTGGAACAGCGTCCACACGTCGTCCTCGCCGAAGCCGAACCACGCCCCGGTGGCCGAGAACAGGCGCACCACGTTGCGGTGCGGGACCATGACGCCCTTGGGGCGGCCGGTGGAGCCCGACGTGTAGATGACGTACGCCAGGTGCTCCGGCCGGAGTCCCACGCCGGCCGGGGCCGGGTTCGTCGCCGGCAGGCTCGCCCGGTCCGCCGCCGCGGGATCGAGGTCGATCCGCGGCAGCTCGAGCCCTTCCAGCAGCGCGTCGAGGGTCCCGGCCAGCCGCGCCTGCGTCAGCAGGGCCACCGGGGCGCTGTCCCGCAGCACGAAGCGCAGCCGTTCCGCGGGGTAGGCCGGGTCCAGCGGAACGTACGCTCCGCCGGCCTTGAGCACGGCCAGCAGCCCGACGATCATCTCCAGGCCGCGCTCGGCGCAGATCCCCACCCGCGCGTCCGGTCCCACGCCCAGCTCCCGGAGGCGGTGCGCCAGGCGGTTCGCCCGCGCGTTCAGCTCGCCGTAGCTGAGCGACTCCTCCCCGGAGACGACGGCCACGACCTCCGGCGTGCGCTCCACCTGCTGCTCGAACCGCTCGTGGATGCAGCCCTCCCCCGGGTACGCCGCCACGGTCCGGTTCCACTCCTCCACCACCTGCCGCCGCTCCGCCCCGCGCAGCAGCGGCACCCCGGAGAGGCGCCGCCCGGGCGCCGCCGCCATCGCCTCCAGCAGGATCGCGAGGTGATCCGCCATGCGCGCGACCGTCGCCGCCTCGAAGAGCGACTCCCGGTAGGAGAGGGTCGCGCCGAGCCCCGCCGGCTCGTCCGTCATCACCAGGCCCAGGTCGTACCTCGCCACCCCGCCCCCGCCCCCGAACGGCTCCAGCTCCAGCTCTCCCAGCGTCGGCGGCCCCTCGCCGCCGCTCCTCTGGAGGGCGAAGGTGACCTGGAAGACGGGGGAGTGGGTCAGGCTGCGCTCCACCGCGAGCTCCTCCACCAGCCGCTCGAAGGGGAGGTCCTGGTGCGCGTAGGCCCCCAGGGCCGCCTCGCGCACCCGGCCCAGCAGCTCGGTCCAGGTGGGATCTCCCGACAGGTGGGCGCGCAGGGCGAGCATGTTGACGAAGAAGCCGATCAGCCCCTCCGTCTCCAGCCGGTTGCGCCCGGCGACGGGGGTCCCCACCACCACGTCCTGCTGGCCGGCGTAGCGGCCCAGCAGCGTCTGCCACGCGGCGAGCGTGGTCATGAACAGCGTGGCCCCCTCGCGCCGGGCGAGCGCCCGCAGCCCGTCCGAAACCTCCGGCGGGAGCGCCACGGGACGGCTCGCCTCGCGCGGGCTCTGCCCCACCCGGCGCGGCCGGTCGAGGGGGACTTCCAGCAGGGGCGGGGCGCCGGCCAGCTCCTTCTTCCAGAAGCCGATCTGCTCGTCCAGGACCTCGCCGCGGAGCCAGGCGCGCTGCCACACCGCGAAGTCTGCGTACTGCACCGGCAGCGCGGGGAGGCGAGGGGCCTCGCCACGGCCGAGGGCGGCGTAGAGGGCGGAGAGCTCGCGCACCAGCACGTCCATGCTCCACCCGTCGGTGACCACGTGGTGCATCGTGAAGAGCAGCACGTGGTCCTCGTCTCCCAGGCGCAGCAGCGTGCTCCGCAGCAGCGGGCCGAGCGTCAGGTCGAACGGCCGCAGCGCCTCCTCGGCGGCGAGCCGCCGCGCTTGGCTTCCTCCGCCCGGGGCGCCGCGCAGGTCGACCAGCGGCAGCGGAACCGGGGCCGGCGGGTGGATCACCTGCACGGGCTCGCCTTCGCGCTCCGCGAACGTGGTCCGCAGCGTCTCGTGCCGCTCCACCAGTTC
>DATABU010000165.1:0-1713 GCA_036259415.1 Longimicrobiaceae bacterium | reverse complement strand
GGAAGGCCGCGCCGGAGTCGGCGATGAAGGCCGATATCTCCCCCGCCAGCCGCCGCCACTCCGCCTCGTCCGCGACGCCGGCGAAGGAGGCGCCGTCGCGGGCCAGGTCCAGGAGGTTCTTGGCGTAGTCCCCCACCCGCTCGATGTCCTTGACCACCGACATGTAGACCAGCACCGAGGGGGAGTCGATCCCCCCGAAGACGCTGGCGTGCACCACCAGCTCGCGGCGGATCTCCCGCTCCAGCTGGTTCACCTTGCGGTCGGTGGCGCGCAGCTCCTCGTTCACCTCGCGGGCCGCGACGTCCCCCAGCAGCGCCGACATCGCGAGGTCGAACTCGCGCCGGTCGTGGGCGAGCATCTCCTGCACCTTGGACTCCACGCCGGCGAGCCGCTCGCCCCCCTCGCCCCACAGGAACTTGAACACCATGGCAGACCTCCTACCGAATCAGGAACACGCCCAGGAGCGGGAGAACCAGGAAGAGGGTGACCGCGTACGCGAACACCACGCGGTGGCGCCGCGTCGCGGTCTCGGCCAGCGCCTCCGCCAGCCGCACCGGGACCCGCCGCACCTGCGGCACGGGGTAGATGACGAGGGTGGCCACCACGTTGAAGAGCAGGTGCACCAGCGCGATGGTCAGCCCCTCCGGGCGCAGCACCGCCAGCGAGGCCAGCAGCGCCGTGATGGTGGTGCCGATGTTGGCCCCGATGGTGATGGGGTAGGCGCTGGAGAGCGACAGCACGCCCGCGGCGACCAGCGGCACCAGGATGGAGGTGGTGATGGACGAGGACTGCACGGCCACCGTCACCCCGATCCCCACCAGGATCCCCACCGCGCCGCCGCCGCGCCCGATGATCCGGTTCATCACCCGCTCCACGCTGCCGGCCACCAGTCGGCGCATGTTGCGCGTGATGAGCGTCAGGGCCAGGAAGATGAGCGCCAGCCCCACGGCCAGGAAGACGAAGCCGGCCAGCCGGCCGGGCTGCAACAGCTCCTCCGCCCAGCCGACCGGCAGCTTGACCGCGGCGCGGATGGGGCTCTTCCCCGGCTCGGCCGGGTTGAAGGCGCCCCCGCGGACCACCTCCGTGAGCGCCCCCGCGACCCGGCTGAGTATCCCGAAGGCGAGCTCCAGCGGGAGGAGGATGGCCACGGCCATCAGGTTGAAGAAGTCGTGGATGGTGGCCGCGGCGAAGGCCCGCCGGAACTCCTCCGCCCTGCGGATGCTCCCCAGCGAGGCGAGGGTGTTGGTGATCGTGGTGCCGATGTTGGCTCCCATCACCATCGGCACCGCGAGCACCAGGGGGAGCGTCCCCGCCCCCACCATCCCCACGATGGTGGCGGTGGAGACCGACGAGGACTGCACCAGCACGGTGGCGAGGAGCCCGGCGCACAGCCCGGAGATCGGGTTGGACACCGACTCCAGCAGCCCCTGCTGGAAGCCGCTCCCCATGGCGGCGATCCCCGCCTCCAGGAAGCCCACGCCGACCAGGAAGACGTACAGGAAGAAGACCACCAGCACGGCGCGGATTGCCGGCGGGACGTGCCTGCCGGCGGGGCCGCGGCCCGGGTCCATGCGACTCGTCAAGGTCCGATCACCGGGTGACGGGAGGGCCGGGGCCGGTGCGTCCGGCCCCGCGCGGTGCGTCTCCGCGGCCAGTGTATCCGGAAGCGGGAGCGTCGCGCAAGTGCGAAGGGGCGCGCCTCGCGGCGCGCCC
>DATABU010000164.1:0-4867 GCA_036259415.1 Longimicrobiaceae bacterium | reverse complement strand
CCGGGCGGCCGCGGCGCTCCGCTCGGGGCGCGGCGCCGGCCGGTCGCGGAACACCGTGGTCTCCTCCATCGGCGGCCACTCGCCGCGGGGCCAGCGCTCGAACACCCCCGCCCGCTCCGGGAAGCGCGCCCCCGGCTCCGGCGAGAGCGCCAGCAGGAAGTTCTGCCGCTCCGGGTAGTCGCGCCCCAGGTGCACGTACAGCTCCGCCGACGGGAACGCCTCGGCCGCCGTGCGCACCGTGGACCACAGGCGCCGGCTCCCCTCCCCCGCCGCCGTGCCGATCACGTTGAAGGCCAGCGTCCCCCCGGGGCGCAGGAGCGCCCCCAGCGTGGCGAGCCCCTCCAGCGTCACCAGCGGGAGCGGGAGCGCCTCGCGCCCCCCGTACACGTCCACGTAGACGCGGTCCCAGCCGCCGCGCCCCTCCGCGCGCCACGCCTCCGCCACCGCCCGCGCGTCGCCGTGCACCGACACGATCCCGTGCTCCGGCCGCAGCCCGAAGAAGCGGTACGCGGTGCGGGTGACCTCCGGGTCCAGCTCCACCACGGTGATGCGCGCCGCGGGGTCGCGCTCCGCCACCCGCCGGGGGAGGGTGTAGGCGCCGCCGCCCAGGAAGAGGTAGGCGTCGCCGCGGCCGGAGACCTCCGCCAGCCAGCGCTCCGCCGCGGCCACGTAGGCGAAGGTGGGGGCCCCGCTCCGCACCAGCTCCCCCGACTCGATCTCGTCGTCCTGGTAGAGCGTCCGGTCGGGCTGCCGCTCGCCCGGGTAGCTGGTCTCCACCACGCGCAGGGTGCCGTACGGCGTCTCGGCCTGGTACACCAGCCGCTCCTCGGGCGCCTCCTTCCCGGCCCGCGGGAAGAGCACCGGGGAGGTGAGCAGCGCCGCCGCGGCCAGGAGGAGCGGGCCCGGGTCCAGCCTGGGGATGAGCAGCAGGCCCGCGAGCAGGGCGCCGGCGGCCAGCCCGCCCAGCACCCCGAGCACCACCAGGGCCAGGGCGCGGCGGGCGGGCCCCTCGTCGCCGTCCTCCAGCGGGTCGAGCGCCGCCTCCGCCCACCCGATCAGCGGGGGGAGGAGGAAGCCGATGGCGTACACCGGCAGCGCGACCAGGAAGAGGAGCCCCAGGGCGCGCAGCGCGTCGCCGCGGCCGCCCGTGCGCGTGAGGACCCCCAGCACCGTGGCGAAGATCCCGGCGGAGCCCACCGCCAGCCCCGCGAAGAGCCAGCGGCCGGAGAGGGAGGCGGGCTCCGTGTCCTCGGCGGGGACGCCGGCCCAGAGCCCGGCCCCCAGCGCCACGGCGAAGGTGGCGAGCAGCCCCGCCGCGGCGGTGAGGACCCCCTCCCGCTGGTAGAGGACGAGCCCGCCGCCGGCCATGGCGACCACCCCGAGCGCCAGCCCCACCAGCGCCGCCCGCGCGGCCGCCGCGGCGCTCACCGCCCGGTCAGGGGACGAAGCGTCCATATCCCCCCCGGTAGTAGACCAGCGGCGTTCCCTCGCGCGCGTCCGCGTCCACCACCTCGCCCAGGAAGACGGTGTGGTCGCCGGCCGGGATGGCCTGCGAGACGCGGCAGTCCAGCCAGGCCAGGGCGTCCTCCAGCACCGGCGCCCCGGTCTGCTCCTCGCGCCAGGCGACGCCGCGGAACTTGTCGTCCACCTCCCAGGTGGCGAAGCGCCGGGAGAGCGACTCCCCCCCCGCATCGGCGAGCACGTTGACGGCGAAGCGGCCGGAGGAGACGATGCAGTCGTGCGAGTCCGCGTCCCGCTCCACGCACACGAGGAGCAGCACGGGGTCCAGCGAGACGGAGCTCACCGCGTTGGCGGTGAGGCCGCACGGCTCGCCGTCCGGGCGCACGGTGGTGACCACCGCCACCCCGCTGGCGAAGTGCCCCATGACGCGCCTGAACTCGATTGGATCGATCATTTCGCCTGGCAGAGCGCCCCAAGAGTCGGTAGCTTGCTGGCCGGGTACTTGCTTCCCTCGGCCCGCGCCGGAAGCGCTCCCGACGACAGAGACTCCAGGTCACCCATGCCGATTGCGACAACGTTGCGCGCCCGGTCCGCCGCGCTCCTGATTCTAACCGCTCTCCCGGGCTGCGACAACGTAGATTTCGGGACCGTGGACGTGCAGGTGGTCCCGCCCCCGCCCCCCGGCGGCGCGCGGGAGATCCGGCCCGACGCGCAGACCTTCGCCGATCTGGGGCTGCCGTCCGGGACGGTGCTCTTCCACGTGGTCCGCGGCGAGGGCGGCGCGCAGGTGACCCCGGTGGCCGAGGTCTCCGGCGACTCGCTCCGGACGCTGCGGCGCCCCTCCGGCGTCTCGCCGGAGGCGTACGAGTCGCGCTTCCGCCAGGCCGTGCTGGAGCCCGGCGCGCAGCTGGAGCTCTTCCGCCGCGGGGCCTCCGTGGGGACGCTGACGCTTGGCGGCCCCGGCCCCGCCACCGCGTGCGGGATCCCCACCGCCACCGGCAACGCCATCACCGTGGCCGCCGCCGCCGACGTGGGCGAGTTCCTGGCCTTCCGCAGGGGGCTGGCGCCCGAGGTGCGCGGCGAGTACACGCCGCCGCAGGTCAACCGCAGCATCAACACCTACGCCAGCATCGTCGCGGAGCGGCTGGTGCTGCAGAACGGGCTCCCGCGGCCGCGGAGCTGGCCGGGGGCGCAGCGCGACCTGCAGGCCCTGGAGATCGCAGAGGGCGGCAACCCGGAGATGGCCGCCACCTACCTGGTGGGCGACCGGCTGGCGGTGGGCCCCGCGGAGGACGCCGGCTACAGCGTCTTCTACCTGGCCGGGTACGAGACGCGGAGCGGCTACACGCCCTTCTACCAGGAGGTCCGCGACTACCGGCGTACCGGCAAGGCGGCGCCGCGGGTCGTCGATTACCTGGACTGGAACGAGGCGGGCGGGCGGGACGTGCTGGTGCAGGTGTACGGCCCGAACGAGACCTGGTTCGAAGCAGTCTCGCAGGACCGGGGCAACCGCTGGATCAAGGTCTGGGAGGGTCCCCGGTGCCGGGGGGGCGGAGCGCAGGGGCAGGGCTGAGCTGCTGTAACTGCGGGTCTGGGCGTGCCCCAGGCAGCAGGGCCAAGCGGAGGAGGGAGGTCTACGGCCGGCGCAGCTCCGCTTCGGCCCACGCGGCGAAGGCATCCAGGTCCTCCAGCAGCTCCCGGGCTTGGGAGAGGCGGCCCCGGGTGGCGCCGTACTGCGCGTCGTCCTTGGCTTCGAGGATCCGCGCGAAGCCCCGTTCCTGCGACTTCGGCAGCCGGTTGCCGAGCGCATCCCTCAGCGCCTTCCTCGCCGCGGCGTGGTCCTGCTGGTTGACGCGGCCACGCAGCGTGCCGGTGAGCGCGTCCGCGTACGCGATGGCTGCGCTCACGATCAGTGAGACGATCGGGTTCGCGTTCTCCCCTGGCCCGGCCAGCTCGGCTGCAGTGTGGGCCGCCGCCCGGAAGGCGCGGGCGTTCTCCAGCCTGCCGGCTGGGAAGCCGTCGTCCACCCGCTTCGCCGGCCCGGTTCGGGTCATCGCGCGCCCCCGCCCGCATCCGCCGCCCGCCTGACCTGTGCCGCCAGCCGCTCCGGCTCGGGCCCGACGAGGGCCAGGGCATCCGCACGAACGCCGCTCCACCACGGGTCGCCCGCGCTCAGCCGGAGGACGTCCGCGGGCGTGAGGCCGACGACGGAGTAGGCGACCCCCAGCGCGTCCGCGGGTTCGCGAAGGCGCTCGCGGAGCTCCGCGACGACGCGCTCTACCGCCTCCTCCTCCGCCACGACCGCCACGTCCACGTCGCTCCCGGGCCGGTCGTCGCCCCGCGCGGCGCTGCCGTACAGCCACGCGGCGCGCGGCGCGGCTCGCCGGGCCGCGTCCCGGACGGTCTCCAAGACCTGCTCGAAGCGCTCCTCCTCCGCGCGGAACACCGAATCCAGCGCGGGATGCAGCGGGTGGGCCGGACGGACCCGGTAGGAAGCGTAGCGTCCCTGGCCGACGCGCTCGACCACCGCCAGCCCGGTGAGGGAGCCCAGCACCTGGCGCACGTGCTTCGCGGTCAGCCCCACTCTCGCTGCGATGCCGGACGCCGGCATCTCGCCGCCATGCCGGAACAGCTCTCTCAGGACGCGCACGCTGCCCTCCGAGGCGAGGATCGCGCTCAGGGGATAGCGTAGCGCGCTTTGCTGCCGGGGTGGGTTGCGCATGAATGCCTCCATGAGTTCTTCGACGAACCTGCAAGTTCGTCGAAGAACCTAAAAGTACGTCCCGTGAGCGTCAACCCGGCTCCTTCCTCACGCGCCACACCTCCCGCTCGGTGACCACGGCGTCCAGCGGCGCGTCCCAGGGGTCCGTCGGGACGGCGGGGGCCTCCTGCGCGGCGAAGAAGAGGCCGCAGCGGAAGCCCCGCCACCCCGGGTCGGCGAAGAGGCGGTCGTAGTAGCCGGCCCCGCGGCCGATCCTCCCCCCCGCCCGGTCCCAGCCCAGGCCGGGCACCAGCGCGGCGTCCACGTCGCCCACCTCCACCCGCGGACACACCTCCACGTCCGGCTCGCGGATCCCGTAGGTTCCCTCGCGAAGCGCCTCCAGCCGCTCCAGCGCGTGCAGCGTCAGAGTGCGCGTCCCGGTGACGCAGCGCGGGTAGACGACCACGGCGCCGCGGCGCAGCGCCTCGCTGGCGACGGCGTCGGTGGGCATCTCGCCGGGGAGGGAGGCGTAGAGGAGGAGGACGCGCGCGCCGGCCACCTCCGGGACGGTCCACACCCGCGCCTCCGCCGCCAGCGCCGCCGCCTCGCGCTCCGCGGGAGGGAGGGCGCGCAGCCGCCCGCGAAGCTCGCGGCGGAGCGCGGCCTTGGCGGGGGCGCTCATCCCGCGGCGATGGCGGCGGCCAC
>DATABU010000163.1:0-3280 GCA_036259415.1 Longimicrobiaceae bacterium | reverse complement strand
CCCGCCCCGTCATCCCCCGCAGCGCGCGTGGGCCGCCATGAAGCGCTCCACGCGCCGCGGGTCCACCTCCCCGCTCCACCGCCCGCCCGTCTTGAACGCCGAGCCGACGATGAACCCGTCCGCCCCGGGGTAGTAGCGCTCCAGGTTCTCCGGCGTGATCCCCGACCCCACGTACAGCGGGAGCCGGCAGTGCGCGCGCACCTCGGCGATCTCTCCCTCGTCCGGGTGCGCGCCCGTGGCCGACCCGGTGACGATCACCGCGTCGGCGCGCATGAACTCCGCGGCCGCCGCCGTCTCGCCGATCCCCACGTCGGCGGTGAGCGCGTGCGAGGCGTGCTTCTTCTTTACGTCCGCCCACACCTGCACCCGCTCCGCCCCGATGTGGCGGCGGAAGCGGAGCAGCGATGCCGCCGACGACTCGATGATCCCCTCGTCGGCGACGTGCGCGAAGGCGAACCCCTCCACGCGCGCGAAGTCGAGCCCCGCCGCGTGCGCCACCGCAACCGCCTCGCGGTTGGCGCCGGCCAGTACCTGGACCCCGCAGGGAAGCCCGCCCGCCTCCTCCCTCACCGCCCGCGCCAGCACCGTCATCGCCGCGGTGATCTCCGGGCCGACGCCGCCGCGCAGGTACGGCACGTCGTGCATGTTCTCCAGCGCCACCCCGTGCACCCCCGCCTCGCGGTAGAGCCTGCACTCCGCCACCGCCCGCTCCTCCAGCTCGCGCAGTGTGGCGCGGCTCGCCGGCGTCCCGGGGAGCGCGCCGGCGTGGATCATGGCGACGACCGGCTTCGGGGATGAGAACATGGGCGTCCGGGCAGTCACACCGCGCGGGTCACCGCAGGCCGCCCAGCCCGGCGGCGGCCTACAGGGTGTGGACCGCGTTCCCCGGCGGGTCGAGCGCCATCCCCATCACCACGTGGATGCGCCCGGGACCCGGCACCCGGGGCCAGGCGCAGGCGGCCCGGGCGCCGTGGAGCGCGGCGCGCAGCCGGAGGTGCCGCCGGGCGCAGCTCCGGTCGCTCCACACGCGGAGCCCGGCGACCCCCGTGCCCAGGTGCAGGAGCGCGTGCGGTCGTCTGCGTCGAGTCCATGCCGGGTCCCCGTTCCGGGAGTGGTTGCAGGGGGCGCGAGCCAAGCAAGGGCGGTGCCGCGGAGAGGCGGCGTCCCGTGGAGCGCCCGCCGCTCACCGCCCGGGGAGCCACGATACGCGATCGTGCGACGCGAGGTAGTGCAGCACGACCAGCGCCGCCATGCCCAGGCCGAAGTTCCACGCGCCCGCCCCGAGGTACGCGGTCACCGCGGCGGCGAACAGCCCCAGCTCCAGCGCGAGCCGCACGATCCTCGGGACCACGACTGCAGGCTCGGGTACAGGGTCGCTCGGCATCCTCCGGCTCGTGCCTGGGATCAACGTCCCGCGACCTGTATACCTGGCGGCTTCAGGCGTAGTCAAGGGCCGGACCTACCAAGAACGCTGTTGACAACGAGAACGTTGTTCCGCATCTTACGGCCTGCACCCTCCGTGGGGAACCGAATGGCGAACACGCGCGAACGGCGCCGGCTCGCGATGCGGGCGAGGATTCTCGATGCCGCACGAGAGCTGCTCCAGGAAGAGGGGTACGAAGCCTTCAGCATGCGCAAGCTGGGCGAGCGGCTGGATTACGCGCCCTCGGCAGTTTACCGCCACTTCCGCGACAAGGCGGCGCTGCTGCAGGCGCTCGTCGACCACGACTACACCGCGTTCTCGGCTGCGAACGCCCCGTCCCCCACCGCAAATCCGGTGGAGCGGATCCGGCAGGGCGCGCTGGGCTATGTGGAGTTCGGCCTCGCCCACCCCGACCAGTACCGCCTGCTCTTCATGACGCCGCCGCGGGGCCCGGGCGCGCCGCTGAGCGACCGGCCGTCCGTGCCGGTCGGAGATCCCGACGTGGACCGTTACGCGTCGCTGCGGAAAGCGGTGGCCGAGGCGCTGGAGGATGGCCGCTTCAGGCGCGATGCGGGCGACGCGGAGCTGATCACCCAGGCCCTCTGGGCGACCGTGCACGGCGTGGTGAGCCTGCACCTGATCCGCGAGAGCCAGCCCTGGCTCGACTGGCGGGACGCGAGAGAGACCACCGCCACCCTGGTGGACGCCGTGCTGCGGGGCCTGGCGCCACCGTCCGGCGGGTGAGCCGGGCGTTCGCCCCGCAGCGACGCGGCGCAGTCCGAATCGTCGTCCTTCACCTCACTCCTTCGCACGGAAAAGAAACCATGTCGGATCTCGCACTGCTGCGCCGCCCCGACTCCCCGACCACGGTTCCCGGTACGGGGATGGACGCATCCACCCGCGCCCCGTTCTGGTGGCCGAGCCCGCTGCTGGCGGGGGTCGGGTTCTCGATGCTGGTTCTCGGCGCGGTCTTCCTGGCGGGCGTGCTGCTGGACCCGCGGGAGATCATGGGAGCGCCGCGGTGGATGAAGCCCGCGAAGTTCGCCGTCTCCACCGGGATCTACTCGCTCACCTTCGTCTGGCTTCTCTCGCACCTGCGGGGGCGGCCCACCCTGGTGCGGCGCGCGGCGCGGATCACCGCCTGGGTGTTCCTGGTCGAGGTCGCCCTGATCGCGCTGCAGGCGGCGCGCGGCACCACCAGCCACTTCAACCAGACGACCACGCTGAACGGCTGGATCACGCTCACCACGGGTGTGGCGATCCTGGTGCTCTGGGGCGCGTCCATCGTCGTCGGCGTCGCCCTGCTGAGGCAGCATTTCCAGGACCCGGCGTTCGGGTGGTCGCTCCGCCTGGGGCTCTGGATCACGGTCCTGGGCGCGGCGGTGGGGATCTACATGGCCACCCCGACCGCGTCCCAGATGGAGGTGCTGCGCACGGGCGAGCGGCCCGCCTACATCGGCGCGCACTCGGTGGGGGGCGAGGACGGTGGCGCGGGCGTGCCGGTGGCGAACTGGAGCACCGCGCACGGGGACCTCCGGGTGTCGCACTTCGTCGGGCTGCACGCCCTGCAGGTCCTCCCGCTGCTCGGGTGGCTGCTGGGGCGCTCCAGGCGGCTCCGCGAGCGGCAGCGGGTGCGGCTGGTGGGGACGGCGGGGGCGAGCTACGCGGCGCTGACCGGCGTCCTCTTCTGGCAGGCGCTGCGGGGCCAGCCGCTGCTCCACCCGGACGCGCTCACCTGGAGCGTGCTCGCGGCCTGGCTCGCGCTCTCCACCGCCGCGGGAGGACTCGCCCTCCGGGCGGGGCCGCCGGCGTACCGCCTCCCCCTGGACGGCGGCTCCTGAACGCAGAAGGCCCCCT
>DATABU010000162.1:0-19014 GCA_036259415.1 Longimicrobiaceae bacterium | reverse complement strand
CAGATGGTTGTTTGCTGCCCTACGCAGCGCGCAGCCCGACCCGAGCGCCAGCGAGGGTCACGCCCAACCCGCAGTTCCCACCCGATCCCGGAATCAGCCGCCCCCGTGCGCCCCCGGCACCTCGTCGCGTCCGTGCGCCTGCGCGGGCGGGTGCGTGGCCTCCACGGCGGTGAACGGCTCCAGGATGCGGTAGCTGTGCGAGGCGCCCTTCGGCACCACCCAGGAGTCGCCCGGCTCCAGCAGGACCATCTGCCCCTCCAGGTGCAGCTCGGCGCGGCCGGAGACCACGTAGCCCACCGTCTCGTAGTCGCGGGAGGTGGCGGGCTTGGCGTCGGTGGCCGCCTCCTTCTCCCAGAGCCGCATGCCGACGCTCACCCCCGCCGCCAGGTACTTCTGCCCCATGTCCCCGCGCGGCGAGGTCGCCGCGCTGACCTTGTGGATGCTCTTGTCCGCCATCGTCCTCTCCGGTTCGCGTGTGCGCCCACTCCCGAAACGAGGGGCGGGGCAGCCGCACGCACCGTGCCCCTACGCCGTCGCCACCACGGGCCGCGCCTCCAGGGCGGCCAGTAGGGAGACGATCCGCTCCAGGTGCGCGCGGTCGGTCTCGTCGAAGGCGGCGGGGAGGGTGCTGTCCACGTCCAGCACGGCGACCAGCTCGCCCGCGGCGTCGAGGACCGGCACCACGATCTCCGAGGCGGAGGCGGAGTCGCAGGCGATGTGGCCGGGGAAGGCGTGCACGTCGGGGACGAGCTGGGTGCGGCGCTCGCGGGCGGCTGCCCCGCAGACGCCGCGGCCGAAGCGGATGCGGAGACAGCCCATCGTCCCCTGGTAGGGACCCACCAGCAGCTCGTCGGCCGAGACGCGGCGATAGAAGCCGGTCCAGTAGAAGTACGGGAAGGCGTTGTGGAGGAGGCAGGCCACCGTCGCCATTCCGGCCAGCAGGTCCGGCTCCCCGTCCAGCACGGCCTCGATCTGCGCGCACACCTCCCGGTAGCGCGCTTCCTTCTCCTGCGCGGAGAGCCGCAGCTCCCCGGTCCTGTCCGCGACCAGCGTGTACTCCGCCATGGGCTCCGTCCGACGAGGGTGAAGGGTGACTCCGCGCCCGAATAAACCGGGGGCGGCGGGCCGTTCCGCGCGCCGGCGCCCCGGGGCGCGAGCGGAGGCGATCGGAATCCTTGCCCTCCGGTCTCCGACACCCGATATTCGTTTTGCGGTACAATGTGCGCGCATAGTACGCGACGCACTTACGATGCCCGGGATTCACCCCACGCAGGAGGACCCTCATGACCCGCACCCGCAGCATTCTCTTCGCCGCTGCCGTGCTCGGCGCGCTCGGCTTCGGAGCGACGCAGGCGCTCGCCGCCCCGTCCACCCCGCCGGACTCGGAGGCCAGGTTCTGCGGCCCCGACTGCAGATGGCAGGGCTACTACTGCATCTGCTGGTGACCGGAGCGCGCAGGTAGCCCGACGGGGAGGGCCCGCCGCGCGGCGGATCCTCCGTCTCTCCCGGTGCGCGCGCTTCGTCACGGGGGCGCGCACGAACGTCACCCGGTCCACAGGAGAAGCTGCCATGACCCGTTCCCGCAACATCCGCCGCATCGTCTTCGCCGCCGCCGTGCTCGGCTCGCTCGGCTTCGGAGCGAGCCAGGCGCTCGCCGGCCCGATCTGGCCGACCGACCCCACGCCGACGTGGTGCCCCGGCCCCGACTGCGCGGTGCGCAACAACCAGTGCATCTGCTGGTGACCTCACCGTGAACGGACGGAGAGCCCGCCCAGTCGCGGGCTCTCCGTCGTTCCGGGGCGAGGTTGAGGCCGCTCAGTCCGCCTCGGCCGAGCGCTCGTAGCGGCGCATCAGCGGGGTGACGGAGACCCCGTGCACGACGATGGAGCTGACCACCACCGCCAGCATGATCGCGGTGAGCCGCTCCGCCACGTCGCGCGGGACGCCGTGCTCGATGGCGAAGGCCAGGTAGTAGACGGAGCCGATCCCCCGGATCCCGAACCAGCCGATCAGGCGGCGGCGCGCGGGTGTGACGTCGGACCCCGCCAGCCCGGCGTAGACCGCCAGGGGGCGGATCACCAGGAAGAGGAGCGGCACGAACCAGAAGGCGGTCGCCGACAGGTAGCTCTGCGAGAGCATCCCCCCCAGCAGCACCACCACGCCCACGGTGCCGATGCGCTCCAGCTGCTCGCTGAAGGCCAGCACCGCCTGGGCCATGTACGCCGGGGCCTTCTCCGGGTCGGTGGCGACGTCCACCACGTCCTCGGCCTCGGAGGCCAGCTTCACGTCCGGCGGCGGTTCCGCCTCGCCGGTGTGCCTCCGCTCGATGCGGCGCAGCGCCAGCCCCGCGGCGAACACCGCCAGGAAGCCGTAGGTGTGCGCCAGGAGCGCCGCGCCGTACGAGAGGCCGATCAGCCCCAGCCCGAGGAAGTCGTCCAGCCCCACCGCCTCGCGGTGCTCCCGGCGCAGGTAGAGGATGAAGCGCCCCACCGCCATCCCCATGAGCGACCCGATGGCCAGCCCGCCCACGATGGCCCAGGCCACGTCCACCGCCAGCCAGCGCCAGCCCCACTCCCCGATCTCGTGCAAGCCCAGCAGCCCCAGCCCCAGCATCACGAAGGGGAAGGCGGTGCCGTCGTTGAGCCCCGCCTCGCCGGTGAGGCTGAAACGGAGCCGGTCGCGGTCGGTGGGGTGCTCCACCTGCACGTCGGAGGCGAGCACCGGGTCGGTGGGGGCGAGCACGGCGCCCAGTAGGACCGCGGCGCCCAGGGGGAGGCCCATCAGCAGCGTCCCCGCCAGCGCGATCAGCCCCACGGTGACCGTCATGGAGAGGAAGGCCAGCCGCACCGGGACCTGCCAGCGGCCGTCGGTGAGCGGCGTGCGGAGCTTGAGCCCGGCCGAGAAGAGCGAGACGATCACCGCCACCTCGGTGATGCGCTCCAGGAGCGCCGCCTGGTCCACCGGGTCCACGTAGAACAGGTCCAGCGCCGCGGGGCCGATGAGCACCCCCGCGGCCAGGTAGACCATGGCGATGGAGAGCGGGAGCCGCCGCAGCACCGAGCCGGCCACGGCCATGAGCACCAGCAGCCCGCCCACCACCAGGAACCAGGCGATGGCAGTCACCGCGCCTCCATCCCGCGCAGGAACGTGGGGGAGAGGGGCGGACCCTCGCGCGTCCGCCCCTCTCCCCCGGCGCCGTCCCGCCCGTCCGCGGCGGCTAGGGCTTCAGGACGACCTTGATGCACTCGTCCTGCTTCTTCTTGAAGACCTCGTACCCGTGCGGCGCCTGGTCCAGCGGGAGCCGGTGGGTGATGACGAAGCTGGGGTCGATGTCGCCGTTCCGGATGCGCTCCAGGAGCGGGCGCATGTACCGCATCATGTGCGTCTGGCCGGTGCGGATGGTGAGCCCCTTGTTCATCATGGCGCCGCTGGGGAACTTGTCCATGATCCCCCCGTAGACGCCCGGGACGGAGACCGTCCCGCCCTTGCGGCACGCCTGGATGGCCTGCCGCAGCGCGACGCCGCGGTCCGTCTCCATGCGCGTGGCCTGCTTCACCCGGTCGTACCACCACTCCGGCCCCACCCCGTGCGCCTCCATCCCCACCGCCTCTATGCAGGCGTCGGGGCCGCGTCCGCCGGTGAGCTCGCGCAGGGCGTCGGTGATGTTCAGGATCCCTCCGACCTCCTCGTAGTTGAGCACCTCGGCGCCGCCCTCGCCCGCCATGCGCAGGCGCTCCGGGACGCGGTCGATGGCGATCACCCGGCCCGCGCCGAGCATGAAGCAGCTCCGGATGGCGAACTGCCCCACCGGCCCGCACCCCCAGACCGCCACCGTGTCCCCCGGCCGGATGTCGCAGTACTCCGCGGCCATGTAGCCGGTGGGGAAGATGTCGGTGAGGAACACCACCTGCTCGTCCGGGAGGCCGTCGGGGATCTTCAGCGGGCCCACGTCCGCGTAGGGGACGCGCGCGTACTCGGCCTGCCCGCCGGCGTAGCCGCCCGTCAGGTGCGAGTAGCCGAACAGCCCCGCGGTGGAATGTCCGAACGTCTTCTCGGCCAGCCCCGCGTTGGTGTTGGAGTTGTCGCAGAGCGACCAGAGCTCGCGCTTGCAGAAGAAGCAGCCGCCGCACGAGATGGTGAACGGGACCACCACCCGGTCGCCAACGCGGAGGTTCTTCACCTCCGCCCCCACCTCGACCACCTCCCCCATGAACTCGTGCCCCAGGATGTCGCCCGGCTGCATGAACGGGATGTAGCCGTCGTACAGGTGGAGGTCGGACCCGCAGATGCAGGTGGTGGTGATCCGCACGATGGCGTCGCGCGGGTTCAGGATCTTCGGGTCGGGGACGTTCTCCACGCCCACGTTGTTGGGACCCTGCCAGCAGAGTGCTCTCATCGTGCCGCTCCTGCGAGGGGTGTCTCGATTCCGCGAAGGCGCCCGGACGCGCTCCGGCCGCCGTTGTCGTGTCGCTCGCCCCGGCGGCCCCGGAGCGCAGCGCCCCAGGCCGCCACCAGCGCCAGCTCCGCCGCCGCGTCCAGCAGGTACACGCGGGAGATGCGCCCCCGGGCGACGTAGGTGGCGTCCACCGCGGCCAGCGCCGCCGCGCACCCCGCGCCCACCAGCGCCAGCTCCGGCGTGGTCCGGCCGCGCGCGCCGGCGTACGCCAGCGCCCCTCCCACCGCCGCGACCAGCGCGCCGACGGTCTTCACCAGCCAGACGTCGGTCTTGGGGCCCGTCACCGCCTGGAAGGAGCGGTCGCCCACGATGGACCACGCGCCCGTGGCGGCGTAGAAGAGCCCCTGCGCGATCCCGACCGCGTCGGGCGCGCTCCGCGCCGGGGCCGGCTCCGCGGGTGGGCCGCCGTTGCCGCGCGGGCCGGACGGGGCGGGACGCGCGATCAATCGTCCCTCCCCCGACAGGAGGGCTGCCCCTGCGTCGTGGGGATCTCGCCCGACTCCACCAGCGCCTTGAAGCGGCGCAGGTCCTCGCGGGCCATGTTCTCCGGGATCTCGTGGAAGACGCTGGCGATCGCCGCGCCGACCGCGCCGGCCGGCGGGTCGTACTCGATCTCGTAGGTGACCACCGTCTCCTCGCCGCGCGTGTCCGGGCGGAAGGTGACCGAGCCGCGGTTGGGGAGCGGCGCTCCCTCCGCCGACCGCCAGGCGATCCGCTCGTTCTCCCGGTCCTCGACGACGTCGGCGTCCCACTCCCAGGTGCGGCCCATGGGCGCGCTCATGGCCCAGTGCGCGCGCGTGGGCGACTCCACGCGGACCGAGTCGATGCGCGGCATGAAGCGCGGGAGGTTGTTCGCGTCCCGCCAGAAGCGGTACAGCTCCTCCCGCGGGCGGGCGACCGTCAGCGAGGTGCGCACCGTGAGCGTGCTGTCGAACGTGCCGACGCGCTCCGGGGCGCCGATCCGCCGCCCCGTGTCGTCGCGGGCGCTGCTCAGCCCCAGGCCGCCGTAGACGCGGCAGTGCCCGGTGACGCCGCGCTCCAGCAGCGCCGCCCCGGCGAGCGCGGCCAGCGCGCCGCCCAGGCCGCCGCGCTTCAGCCCGGCCAGCGCCAGGATCCCGCCGCCCGCGAGCGACGCCAGGCGCTCCGGCCCGCCGACGTTGTGGTCGCTGTCCTCCTGCCCGCCTCCCGCCCCGCCCGTCCGCTCGAGGCGGACGGTGGGGGATTCAAGCGTCGTCGCCATGTGGTGTCCCTCCGGATGGGGTGCTCGGGTCTCGGGGGGAGCCGGGGGCGTGCAAGAGCTGTTCCCCTTGCGGAGGCGCGGGGCGTACGGCGTCGCAGGTTTGTAAAGGCGCGGGAGGCGGCGGTCTCACCCCCCGGGAAGGCGCGCCAGGCTCGCCAGTACGCGGCGGGCGAGGACCTCGCAGACGGGCGGGTCGTAGTTGCTGAGAACCACCACCGTCCATCCCCCGTCGCGCAGGGTGTCCATCCGCCCGCAGATCCCCCAGTGCATCCCCCCGCCCGCGTGCCCCAGGAGCAGCCGGCCGCCCTCCAGCGCGGTGGTGAAGCCGCGCGCGTACTGCTGCGGCCCCCAGGGCATGACGCCCTGGTCGAAGCCGGCCACGAGGAGCGAGTCCAGCGTGGCGCCGCGCAGCAGGGCGCCGTCGTGCAGCGCGCGGGCGAAGCGGAAGTAGTCGCGGGCGGTCGCGAACTGCCCCCCGGAGCCCCCCGCGGCGCGCCCCGCAACCCGCGCCTCGAAGCCGGCGCGGGGCCCCATCCCGAACGGGTCGTCCCCGGCGAGGCCGTAGCCCACCGCGGCGTCCGTGGCGGGGACGCCGGCGCTCACCCCCCGCATCCCCGCCGGGGCGAACACCCGCTCGGCGAGGTAGCGGTGGAAGGGGGCGCCGCCGCGGCGCTCCACGATGGCGGCGAGGACCTCGAAGCCCTCGTTGCTGTAGGACCAGCGCGACCCCGGCGGGGAGAGCGGCGGGCGGGAGGCGTACCGCGCCACCTCCTCCAGCCGGCTCCGGGCCGGGGGGAGCGAGTCGTCGCCGGGCGCACCGCTCCACCACCCGCCGACCCCCGAGAAGTGGCCGAGGAGCTGCGCGACGGTGACCCCGCGCAGGCCGGGGTGCCAGGGGAGGTCGGGGAGGACCGCGGCGAGGGAGTCGTCCCAGCGCAGCCGCCCCGCCTCCACGAGCTGCCCGACGGCCACGGCGGTGAACATCTTCCCCATGGACGCGGAGTGGAAGCGGGTCCCCGGGCGGACGGGCTCGCCGGTGCGCCGGTCCGCCACGCCGGCGGCGCGCTCGTAGACCACGCTGTCCCCCCTCGCCACCAGCACGGTCCCGGAGAACTCGTCGGCGGCCGCCAGGCGGTCCACCTCGGCGTCCAGGCGGCGGAGGACGGCGGCGAGGTCGTCGCCCTCGCGGGGCTCCAGCCGCACCGCGGCCTCGGGGTGGATGAAGCCCAGCGTCTCCAGGCCGGAGATGCGGGTGGAGTCGCCTCGGTCGGGGGAGACGTAGAGGCGGACGCCGCGGTCCGTCCGGCGCGCCCACAGCTCCGCGAGCACGCCGCCTCCCCACGGCTCCAGGGCGCGCACCTCCACGCCGCCACCCTGCCGGGCGATGCCGAGCAGCGTGCCGGTGAGCCGCGCGGCCGCCCCGCGCTCCAGCCGGCGCGGCGAGACGCGGTCCCGGACGAACGCGTCGACCGCAGTGGAGTCGCCGGCGTCGATCACGGCGGCGACCTCGCGGGCCAGGCGCTCCTTCCACGCGGCGGAGGGCTCGGGCGCGGCCGACTGCCCCCGGAGCGGCGCGGCGGCCAGGAGAAGGAGGGCGGCGCGGGCGCCGGCGCTTCGTATGGACGGCATGGGAGATCCTCGGCTGGGGTCCTGGACGGCGTGCGGGATGCACGCGCCCAAGCTACACCCGGCCGCGGAGGCGCTGGCGTGCGGGGGGTAAGCGAAGTGTTCGGGAAGTGTAAGCGGGACCCGTTCTGCCCGGGCCGCGATCATGCCCGTCCCCGGCCGGGCGCCCGCGTGAGTCTCGCACCGGCTGCGCCGACCCCGTCGGACGAAACGGGAGCGCGGCATGGTAGAAGAGCGATCCGCGCAGGAGGCCGGCATTCCACTGGTGCGCACGAGCCCGTAGGTCGAACTGCACCGGGCAGCCAGACCCCACCTCCGGAGCCCGGTTTCCGTTCAGGGATGCGAGCCCGAACCCACGGAGCTGCAGCCCGACCCCGGCGCAGCCGTGGGCACGCCCAAACCCGCCGTTGCGGATCCCGTCTGTACTCTCCACGCCCTTCGCACTGCATTTGCATCCTCCTCCCGGACCGCGGAGCAACCCAGGAGAGAGCACACAGGAGCGGAACTTGACCGATCCCACACCCGGCCCGCCCGCCACCCGGCAGACGGCGGGGACGGCGCGGCTGACCCCCTACGAGCTGGTGCTCGACGAGGTGGGGCTCGAAG
This sequence comes from Longimicrobiaceae bacterium, assembly GCA_036259415.1. GTDB lineage: Bacteria > Gemmatimonadota > Gemmatimonadetes > Longimicrobiales > Longimicrobiaceae > JAFAYN01. The sequence goes on along the minus strand of DATABU010000162.1, from coordinate 11,086 downwards.
GGCGGACCTTCCCGGCGATCCTGGCCGAGGCCGAGGCGCAGGGCGTGGACCCGGCGCACCCCGAGCGCTTCGCCTTCCTCACCCGCGCGGCCGAGGCCGTGCGCGAGGTGGTCCCGCCGGACGCGTCGCCGGACGCCCTCGACCAGTACCGGCAGTTCTTCTACCACGCCTTCAACTTCTGGCGCTTCGGCAAGCGCCTGTACGTGCTGGAGCCGCCGGTGGCCCGCTACCTGGTGGAGGCCGCGCCCGACCTGCGCGGGTGGGACCTGCGGCTCCCCGCCGAGTCGGCGTACGTGCAGCTCCCCGCCAACCTCTTCTGGGCGAGCGTCGCGCCCGACGCCCCCCCCGAGCCGGTGGACGGCTTCTTCGTCTGCTGCGTGGACCGCGAGGACATGGCGGGCGAGCCCTACGAGACCTTCGAGGTGCTGATGGCGCTGGGGATCCACCGGCAGCGCGCGGGGCTCAGCCTGATCCACTTCGACACGGAGGTGGGGCCGGGGATCCCCGCCGTCTGGGCCGAGTCGGCGGGGCGCGACGAGGGGGGCGACTTCGAGAGCGTCCTCCCCGGGGGGGAGATGGCGGGGCTGTACTCCATCGTGACCGTGCAGGAGGCGCTCAAGCTGGTGGCCCGCGCCCTCTGGTACCTGGACCGGCACCCCGGGCACGTGTCGTCGCACGACCCCGCCGAGCGCCGCCTGCACGAGCGGCCGGGCTCCGCCCCCCTCTCCCGCCTCTCCTTCCACAGGGTCACCCTGGACGAGGCGGACGGCGGGGGCGGCCCGGGCGCGTGAGCCCCCGCGAGGTCGCCGCCGTCCTGGAGGAGATCGCCATGCTCGGCGAGCTGGCGGGGGAGGACCGCTTCCGCACCCGGGCCTTCTCCGCCGCGGCCCGCACCCTGGAGGGGACCACGGCCGACCTGGGCGAGCTGGCGCGCGCCGGCGAGCTGACCACCCTCCCCGGGGTGGGCCCCGCCATCGCCGAGACCATCGCCGAGCTGCTGGCGACCGGCCGGTCGGCGCAGCACGAGCGCCTCCGCGCCGCCGTCCCCGTGGGGGTGCACGACCTGCTCCGCCTCCCCGGGCTGGGGCGGAGGCGCGTGCGCGCGCTGTACGCCGGGCTGGGCATCGACTCGCTGGACCGGCTGGAGGCCGCCGCGCTCGCCGGCGAGGTCGCCGCGCTCCCGGGGTTCGGGAAGAGGACGGAGGAGCGGGTGCTGGAGGGGATCGCCTTCGCGCGGGCCTGCACGGGGCGGCGGCGCTACCCCGGGGGGATGGAGCTGGCCGCGCGCTTCCTGGACTGGCTCCGCGCGCACCCCGCCGTCGCGGCCGCGGAGCTCGCGGGGGAGCTGCGCCGGCGCATGGAGACCGTGGGCGCGGTGGATCTGGTCGCCGCCTCGGCCGAGCCGGGGGCGGTGGTCGCGGGCTTCCTGGCGCTGGAGGGCGCCGCGGGCGCCGGCGAGGCGGGGGAGGGGGGACGGGCGTCGCTCCGGCTCCGCGACGGCTTCCGGGTCCGGCTGCGCTGCGTCGCGCCGGAGCGCTTCGTGGCCGCCGTGGCGTGGGAGACCGGGAGCGCCGCACATCTCGCGGAGCTGGCCGGGCGGGCGGAGTCGCGCGGGCTGCGCTGGGACGCGGACGGGCTCCGCCGCGGCGGGGAGACCGTCCCCCTCCCGGACGAGGGCGCGCTCTACGCCGCGCTGGGGCTGGCGTACGTCCCCCCCGAGCTGCGCGAGGGGCTGGGCGAGGTCGCCGCTGCGGCGGAGGGGCGCATCCCCCGCCTGGTGGAGACCGCTGACCTGCGCGGCACCTTCCACTGCCACACCACCTGGTCGGACGGGACCGCCACCCTTGCGGAGATGGCCGAGGCTGCGCGGGCGCGCGGGTGGAGCTATCTTGGCATCGCCGACCACTCCCGGGCCGCCGCGTACGCCGGGGGGCTCTCCCCCGCCGCCGCGCTGAAGCAGCAGCGGGAGGTCGCCGCCTGGAACGCGGCGCAGGGGGGCGCGGGCGCGGGGCGGTTCCGTCTCTTCGCGGGCACCGAGTGCGACATCCTCCCCGACGGCAGCCTGGACTACCCGGACGAGGTGCTCGCCGGCTTCGACTACGTGGTGGGCTCGGTGCACTCCGCCTTCGGGATGACGGAGCGGGCGATGACCGACCGGATGTTGCGGGCGGTCGAGAACCCGCGCCTCACGGTGCTGGGGCACCCCACCGGGCGGGTCCTGCTGCACCGGGACGCGTACGCCGTGGACGTGCGGGCGGTGATCGACGCGGCGGCCGCGCACGGCGCCGCCATCGAGATCAACGCCGACCCCAGCCGGCTGGACCTGGACTGGCGCCACGTCCGCTATGCGGCGGAGCGGGGCGTGCTGGTCCCCGTCAACCCGGACGCGCACTCCACCGGGGGGCTGGACAACGTGGCCTTCGGCGTGGGCGCCGCCCGCAAGGGGTGGCTGTCGGCGCAGCAGGTCCTGAACACCTGGGAACTGGAAGCAGTCGAGGAGCTCTTTGCCGAGAGAAAGCAAGGCGGCGCGGCAGGCGCGCGCCGGCCGCATCGTTGAGGGGCTCGCCGCCCTCTACCCCGAGAGCCGCTGCTCGCTGGACCACGAGACGCCGCTGCAGCTGCTGGTCGCCACGGTGCTCTCCGCGCAGTGCACCGACGCCATGGTGAACCGCGTCACCCCCGCGCTCTTCGCCAAGTACCGGACCGCCGCCGACTACGCGGGCGCCTCGCAGGAGGAGATGGAGCAGGAGCTGCGCGCCATCAACTTCTATCGCAACAAGGCCAGGGCGCTCATCGGCCTGGGGCGGGCGCTGGTGGAGCGGCACGGCGGCGAGGTCCCCCGCGGCATGGACGCGCTGACGGCGCTCCCCGGGGTGGGGCGCAAGACCGCCAACGTGGTGCGCGGCGTCGCCTTCGGCGAAGCCGACGGGGTGGTGGTGGACACCCACGTGAAGCGCATCGCCTTCCGCCTGGGGCTCACGCGCGAGGAGGACCCGGAGCGCGTCGAGGCCGACCTGCTGAAGCTCCTCCCCGGCGAGTCGCGGATCGTGTTCACGCACCGGGTCATCGACCACGGGCGGGCCGTCTGCACCGCGCGCCGGGCCTTCTGCGAGCGGTGCACGCTGGCCGAGCACTGCCCCTCCGCGCCCCACCCCGAGCGCGCGGCGTAGCCCCGGCGGATTGACGCGCCGGGGCCCTGCCGCCACCTTTTGTGCCCGCGGCGCCCCTGCCGCGGCAGCCCCCACCCTGCGAAGTCATGCTCCGATCCAGCCCTCGACGCGGCGCCGCGCACCTCCCGGCGCTGTGCCTGGCCCTGCTCGCCTCCGCCTGCGATTCTCCCACCGAGGGCGGCAGGAACCCGACCGCCACCGGGAGCGTCCCCCTCGTCAACTTCGACGCGGCGGGGAGGCCGCTGGTCCGCTTCGACGTCGCCGGCGACCAGGTGGACGCCCACGGGGGCGAGATCCGCTGGTTCGAGGACCGCTACTACATGTACGCCGAGACGTACGGGTGCGGGTTCGAGTGGCACAAGCTCGCCCCGGCCCCGTTCTGCGGCTTCCGGGTGTACAGCTCGCCCAACCTGGTGGAGTGGACCGACCACGGTCTGCTCTTCGACGTGTCGCAATGGGAGCCGTGGCAGCGCCGCTGCAACTGGTGGTCGAACGGGTGCTTCCGGCCCCACGTGGCGTACAACCCCGCCACCCGGAAGTACGTCCTCTGGGTGAACGTCTACGACGCCCCGGTCGGCTACTACGTGCTGGAGTCCGACACCCCCACCGGGCCGTTCGTGGAGCGCGGCGTCCCGCGACTGGCCTTCAACAACGAGGGCCTCCAGGGCAGGATCAACAACGGCGACCACAACCTGTTCGTGGACGACGACGGCACCGGCTACATCGTCTACACCGAGTGGGCCCAGGGGAACGGCGACGTGGTGGTGGAGCGGCTCACCCCCGACTTCCTCAGCGGGACGGGGACGCACGTCCGGCTGGGCGTCAGCCGCACGGAGGCGCCCTCCCTCTTCAAGCGCGCGGGACGCTACTACATCACCATCGGCGACCCGAACTGCGCCTACTGCGAGACCAACACCGTCTACCTGACGGCGCCGTCGCCGCTGGGACCCTGGTCCGAGCGGAAGCGCATCTCCAGCACCTCCTGCGGCGGGCAGCCGGGACACGTCTCCCGCCTCCCAACACCCGATGGCGGGAGCTGGTACCTCTACCAGAGCGACCTGTGGCTGAACAGCGACGGTCGGGACGGCGGCGACCTGAACCAGGCCCCGGCCTCGCAGTTCTGGGCGCCGCTGGAGTTCGACGCGAGCGGCGGGATCCAGCCCATCACCTGCGAGCGCGAGTACAGGGTGGACGCGGTCGTGAAGGCGCCGCCGCAGGGCCCGCCCGACGTCCGCCGCCTGCAGTGCGACGTGGGGCCGGGACCGGGCGGCCGCGCGCTGGCGCGGGAGTTCCGCTTCACCGCGGCCGGCACGGGGCGGCTGCGCTCGCTGTCGCTCCCCACCTACCAGCGCGGAGAGCCCGACGCGCCGCTCGTCTTCGAGCTGCGGGCCGCGGGCGGGGCGGCGGGCCCGGTGCTGGGGCGCGCCAGCATCGACGCCGACGCCGGGGGCTGGGACGTGCCCGTGAACATCTCCTGGGCCGGACGCCGTCTGGAGGTGCCGCTCGACGTGACCGTGCAGGCCGGGGCCGAGTACGCGCTGAGCGCCCGGTCCGCCACCACGCAGGGGTGCTACGGCTTCGCCTACGGGCCCGAGGGCGCGGCGGGGCTGGCGACCGCCTGGTCGAGCCCCGACGGCAGCGCGGCCTGGGCCGCGGAGAGCGGGCCGGGAGTGCGGGTGGACCTCGCGTTCGCCGGCAACTGACGGGCTCCACTGCGGCGCCGGCCCCGCCGGGGTGACGCCGCCGCGGAGCCGTTGTAGAATGTCGCCCGGCCGGGCAGTCGCCCGGCCGTTCACGCATCCGACGGAGAAGACATGGCGACGCAGCGCTCGATGGTGGCCGACCTCCTGGAGGGGAAGGTGGAGCCCGGCCGGGAGGTGAAGGTGCAGGGGTGGGTGCGCACCCGCCGCGACTCCAAGGCCGGGATCTCCTTCATCAACGTACACGACGGGTCGTGCTTCGACGCCATCCAGGTGGTGGCGGGCGGCGACCTGCCGAACTACGAGGCCGAGGTGCGGCGCCTAACCGCCGGTTGCTCCGTCGCCGTGGCGGGCGAGCTGGTCGCCACGCCGGGGCGCCCCCAGCCGGTGGAGGTGAAGGCCGCCTCGCTGGAGGTGGTGGGCTGGGTGGACGACCCCGAGACCTACCCCATCCAGCCCAAGCAGCACTCCTTCGAGTTCCTGCGCGAGGTGGCCCACCTGCGCCCCCGCACCAACACCTTCGGAGCGGTGGCGCGGCTGCGGCACTCGCTGGCAATGGCCATCCACCGCTTCTTCGACGAGCGGCGCTTCCTCTGGGTGCACACGCCCATCGTCACCACCAGCGACGCCGAGGGCGCGGGGCAGATGTTCCGCGTCTCCACGCTGGACCTGCTGAACCTCCCGCGCACCCCCGAGGGCGGGGTGGACTTCGCGGAGGACTTCTTCGGCAGGCAGACGAACCTGACCGTCTCCGGGCAGCTGAACGTGGAGGCGTACTGCCAGGCGTTCTCCAACGTCTACACCTTCGGCCCCACCTTCCGCGCCGAGAACTCCAACACCTCGCGCCACCTGGCCGAGTTCTGGATGATCGAGCCGGAGATCGCCTTCGCCGACCTGCACGACGACGCGGACCTGGCCGAGGACTTCCTCAAGCACATCTTCGCCGCCGTGCTCCGGGAGCGCGCGGACGACATGAAGTTCTTCGACGACCGCATCCAGAAGGGCGTGGTGGAGCGGCTGGAGCGCTTCGTCGAGTCCAGCTTCGAGCGGATGAGCTACACCGAGGCGGTGGAGGCGCTGAAGCGCTCCGGGAAGAAGTTCGAGTTCCCGGTGGAGTGGGGGCTCGACCTCCAGTCCGAGCACGAGCGCTGGCTCACCGAGGAGCACGTCGGACGGCCGGTGGTGGTGATGGACTATCCCAAGGAGATCAAGTCGTTCTACATGCGCGTGAACGACGACGGGCGCACCGTGGCCGCCATGGACGTGCTGGCCCCGGGCATCGGCGAGATCATCGGCGGGTCGCAGCGCGAGGAGCGGCTGGAGGTGCTGGACGCGCGCATGGACGAGATGGGGCTGCCCAGGGAGCCGTACTGGTGGTACCGGGACCTGCGCCGCTACGGCACGGTTCCGCACGCGGGGTTCGGGCTGGGGTTCGAGCGCACCGTCATGTACGCCAGCGGCATGGCGAACATCCGGGACGTCATTCCGTTTCCGAGGACGCCGGGCAGCGCCGAGTTCTAGGGGCTCTGGAAGGGCGGGGGTCGGGCGTGCCCCTCGCTGGCGCTCGGGTCGGGCTGCGGCTCCGTAAGCGGGCAGACTAGGCCCGCTAACGGAGGCGAGCCCCGCCAAACAGCCGGCGGGTCTCGCCGCTTCGCGCTCGCATCCCTCACGCGGACGCCCCAGCGTGCTCCGACTCTGCACCCCCCATTGCCCGCGCCCGCAGCTCGCGGATGCGTTCGCGGTCCACGGCGGCGCCGCCGCGGTCGAGCGCGCGGTCCAGCTGCGCCTCGGCGCGGTCGAGCAGACCGGCGGCGCGGGCCGCGTCGCCCTCCGCCAGCAGGACGGCGGCCTCGGCCAGCAGGCGCGAGTGCGGGGGCACCATCAGCCCCGCCCCCGCCCGGCCGAAGAGGGCGCGCGCGCGGGCGGCGTCCCCGTCGTGCACGGCGGCGAACCAGGCGGCCTGCAGGAGGAGCCCGGGGCGGGCCACCGGGGGGAGCACCTCCTCCAGCTCCAGCGCGGCCTCCAGCTGCCGCCGGGCCTCCTCCACCTCCCCCAGGTCCAGCGCCCCGGCGTGGGCGAGCTGCCGCCCCACCGCGTCGAAGGGGGTGCCGTCGGCGAGGGAGGCGGCCTGCGCCACCAGGGCGGGGTCCCACTCCCGCGGGCGGCGCCCGGCCATGGAGAGCGCCATCAGGGTGAGGATCGCCACCTCGCGCCCGGTGTCCGGCCCCCCGCGCAGGAGCCGCAGCAGGCGCGCGCCGTCGCTGTAGAAGCCGCCGGTGCGCGCCGGGATCAGCGTCGCGGCCCCGATCCCCAGCGAGGTCACCCCGCCCAGCAGCAGCGCCATGGAGGCCAGGTACGCGGCGAAGCCGGCGTCCCGGGGGAGCGCGTCCAGCCCCAGCGGCGCACGCATGGCCAGCGCCGCGGCCCCGGCCAGGAGGCTCGTCACCGGGCCGCCGGCCACCAGCAGCGCGGTGCGGCGGCGCAGGTCGCGGGTATCCTCCGGGACGCTCACCGCCAGCCCCCCGGCGATGGCGGCGCTCCGGTTCCATCCCGCGCGGAAGCCGTCGCCGTGCCTCTCCACGCGCAGGGGGCCCACCACGAAGAGCAGCGCTCGGAAGCCGGCGAGGCGCCCGCCCAGCAGGTGCCCCGCCTCGTGCGCCGCGATCACCAGCGGGAGGAGGACGAACAGCCCCGCGACCGCCACGACCTTCTCCCCGCGGCCCAGCTCCACGTCGGGGACCATCTCCGGGAGCAGGGCGGCGCCCAGCACGCCCACCGCCGCGCCGGCCAGCAGCGGCACCAGCAGGTCGGCGGCGGCGCGCAGCGGGCGCTTCTTCGGACGCGCGGCCGTGCTCGTCATCTCTCTCCCTCCGGTCTGCGGATCTACTACTCGGGACGGGTCTCGCTCCGTATGTTGCGCCGCGCCGCGGCGCGCGACAAGACTCCCACACCCCCTGGAGGCGGAATGAGCGAACAGGCGAAGCCGGAGGTCGGGTCCATCGGCTGGGCGGACCTGACGGTCCCCGACGCGGACGGAGTGCGCGACTTCTACCGCGAGGTGGTGGGGTGGACGGCCACCGGGCTGGACATGGGCGGCTACGAGGACTACTGCATGAACCTGCCGGGGAGCGGGAAGACCGTCGCCGGCGTCTGCCACGCGCGCGGGGCGAACGCGGGGCTGCCGGCGCAGTGGCTGGTCTACATCACGGTGGAGGACGTGGACCGGTGCGCGGCCCGGGTGGTGGAGCTGGGCGGGGAGGTGCTCGCCGGCCCCAGGGGGGCCGGGGGCCAGGGGCGCTACTGCGTGATCCGCGACCCGGCCGGCGCGGTGTGCGCGCTGCACTCGGCGGGGTGAGGCGGCGACGTGGCACCCGCGTCACCGCGTCGCGCGCCTCACCGCCCCGCCGGCCGCAGCGCGACCCCGTCCTCCCCCAGCACCAGCCGGGTGCGGACCCGCCGCGTCCGGTCCGGGTCGCCGGTGTCGTTCACGTGGCGGGTGAACTCCACCGTGCGCGCGTCGATCCACACCGCGTCGGAGGCGCCCCAGCCGTCGCCGCCGTCCAGCCCCCACTCCAGCCGCGGGAACCCCCGGGCGAGGCTCCACACCTGGATCCCGTTCGGGTCGTAGCCGGCCTCCAGGTCCACCGAGGCGGCCACGAAGCGGCTCGCGTCCGGGGCGACCACGGGCGGGCCGAGGACCTGCGTCTGGTCCGTGGTCTCCGCGCTCACCAGGAGCCAGCCGCCCCCCTCGTAGAAGCCCATCTGCACCAGGTGCTGGGCGATCGCGGGGAGCCGGCCCGCGTACCGGTAGCGGACCCAGCGCTCCCCCTCGGTGGCGTCGTCCTCCAGCGACAGGCTCCCCCCGCGCGTGCCGCGGAAGACCAGGCGGCCGCCCTCGCGGCGCACCTCGCCGCCCGCCGCGGCGAGCAGCTCCCGCTCGGTGCGGACCACGCACGCCTCCGGCTCGTCGCGGCTCCAGCAGGCCGCGTAGGGGTCGGCCGCCGGAGCGGGAGCCGGCGGCGCGGGGGCGCGGGCACCGGGAGTGCATGCCACGGCGGAGGCGAGCAGGAGCGGGAGCGCGGGGCGGAGCATGGGCGCGGCGGTCGGGGGTGGACGGGACGCCTCGCCCGCATCATCGTCCGGGCGAGCGCGGCGCGCAAGCGCCGCCGGCCGACACCATGAACGGGGAGCGCATGAGGGAACGAGGACCGCAGGGGGATCGCGGCGCCGCCGGGCCGCGCCGCTGGGCCGAGCACACCGTGACCGGCGACGAGGCCGGGCGCAGCGTGGAGGAGATCCTCACCGGACCCATGGGGGTCTCCCGGCGGATGATCCAGCGGCTCACCCGCAGCCGGGGGATCCAGCTCAACCGCCGCCCCGCCTTCCTGGGGCGGAAGACCCGGGCGGGCGACGTGGTGGCCGCGAGAGTGGCGCCGGAGGAGGAGCCGGGGCTCGCGCCGGTGCCCATGGAGCTGGCCGTGGTGCACGAGGACGCCGAGGTGCTGGTGCTGGACAAGCCGGCCGGGCTGCTGGTGCACCCCACCTCGCCGGAGCAGGACCGCACCCTGGCGCACGGGGTGGCGCACCACTTCGCGGCGCAGGGGCTGCGCGCGAAGGTCCGGCCCGTGCACCGCATCGACCGCGACACCTCCGGGCTGGTGCTCTTCGCGAAGACGCCGCTCGCGCACGCCCACCTGGACCGGCAGCTCCGCGAGCGCGAGCTGGGGCGCGTCTACCTGGCCTTCGTGCGGGGGAGGGTGGAGGAGGACGCGGGGGAGGTGGACGCCCCCATCGGCCGCGACCGCCAGCGGCGCGACCTGCGCACGGTGCGCCCCGACGGCGAGCCGGCGCGCACCCGCTACCGGGTGGTGGAGCGCTGCGCGGAGGCGACGCTCCTGGAGCTGGAGCTGGAGACCGGGCGCACGCACCAGATCCGCGTCCACATGGCGCACCTGGGGCACCCGGTGCTGGGCGACCGGCAGTACGGCGGCGGGGGCGCACACCTCCGCCGGCAGGCGCTGCACGCGGTTCGGCTCCGCTTCGCGCACCCGCGCACCGGCGAGCCGCTGGCGTTCGAGGCGCCGCTCCCGCCGGACCTGGCGGAGCTGCGCGACCGGCTGGGCGCCCCGTAGCGGCTCAGCCCGCCGCCCCGGCGCGACGCAGGTGCCAGCGCCAGAGCCCCTCCGCCACGAGCAGCCCCACCACCGCGGAGAGCACCACGTCGCTCACGAAGTGCGCCCCCGCGGCCACCCGGGAGTAGCTGGACCCGGCCGCCAGAGCGTACCACACCCAGCGGGCGCGGGGGAAGAGCCGGGCCAGCATCCCCGCCGCGGCCCAGGCCACCAGCGCGTGGCTGCTGGGGAGGGCCAGGCCGCCGGTGGAGAGGGGGCGCTCGGTCCAGGGGCGGAAGACGTACTCGCCCGCGTGCGCCCGGGGGCGCTCCCGGCGGAAGAGCAGCTTGAGCAGCTCCGCCGCGGCCCCCCCCAGCGTCGCCGAGCCCAGGAGGAGCAGCCCCCGCATCCACGCCGGGCCGGCCGCCCGCTCCGCCCGGTCGTGCAGCACGAGCGCCACCGCCGCCGTCGCCCACAGGGGGAGGAAGCCCATCACCCGCAGCATGCGCCCCAGGTCGGACTCGGAGAGGCCGGGGGCGGCCAGCTGCGCGAACGCCCAGCGGTCCACCAGGTGCGCCGCCAGCAGCGCGAGCGCGGCGGCCAGGGCGAAGCGGAGCAGGGCCGGGCGGGAGGAGGTCGGGTGCATGGGGGCGGAGGGGTGCTCGTCCGGGGCGGAGGAGCGGACAAGCTACGCGCCCCGCCCCGCGCCGGGAAGGGCGGGACGGGGCGCGGCCGGCGGGACGGCGGCTCAGTACAGGCGCAGCGAGCCCACCACGAGGTTCACCTCCAGCCCGCTGAAGTTCAGGCCGTCGTACGCCTGGAAGAGGCGGTAGCGGGCGCTCGCGCGCAGGTACGGCGTCACCCGCATCCCCAGCTCCGCCGCCCCCGCCGGGCCGAAGCGGCGGTCGCGGACCACGGTGGCCGTGTCCAGGCGCACCCGGTAGTCGTAGTAGGCCACCCCCGCCTCGGCGCGCACGAAGGGCACCACCCGCCGCGGGTCGCCCGGGAACTGGTACTCGGCGGCGGCGGTCAGCGGGATCACCAGGAAGCGGTCGTTCCCCGAGCGGGCGCCGGAGACCTCCAGGTTCGGGAAGATGGCGACCGT
>DATABU010000161.1:0-2790 GCA_036259415.1 Longimicrobiaceae bacterium | reverse complement strand
GCCGACCGGGGCTTCGAGGTCCTCGCCTCCGCGGTCGGCGCGCCGCCGCTGGGCGAGCTCCGGCCGGAGCGCGCCGCGCTGGTGATGGGGAACGAGGGGGCGGGCGTCTCGGCGGAGACGCGCGCCCGCGCCGGCCGCGAGGTGGGGATCCCGCTGCGCGGCCGGGCCGAGTCGCTGAACGTCACCTCCGCCGCCGCCATCCTCCTCCACGACCTGCTCCGCTGACCCTCCATCTCCTCCCGCACATGCCCACGTACTTCGTCTGGGGCTACGCCGCGCTGCTGGGCGCCGCGGTCGGCTCCTTCCTGAACGTCTGCGTCTACCGCCTCCCGGAGGGGCTCTCGGTGGTCTCGCCGCGCTCGCGCTGCCCGGAGTGCGGGCTGCAGATCGGCTGGCGCGACAACGTCCCCGTGCTCAGCTGGCTGGTGCTGCGGGGGCGCTGCCGCGGCTGCCGGACGCCCATCTCCTTCCAATACCCGCTGGTGGAGCTGACCACGGCCGCGCTCTGGCTGGCCGCCGCGGTGCGCTACGGCTTCACCTGGCAGGCGCTCTCCACCGCGCTCTTCTTCACCCTGCTGCTGGGGATCGCGCTCACCGACGCGCGGGCCTACACCATCCCCGACGAGTTCTCGCTCGGCGGGCTGGCCGCGGGGCTGCTGCTCTCGCTGGCCCCGGGGGGGATCTCGCCCCTGCAGTCGGCGCTCGGCGCGGCGGTGGGGTTCGCCCTGCTCTACGGGGTGGCCGTGACGGGGGAGTGGATCTTCAAGAAGCCGGCGATGGGGGGAGGGGACATCAAGATGATGGCGATGGTGGGGGCGTTCCTGGGGTGGCAGGGGGTGCTCCTCACCCTCTTCCTGGGGGCGCTCCTGGGGACGCTGGTCTTCGCCCCCATCAGCTGGAAGACGGGGAAGCTGGTGCCGTTCGGCATCTTTCTGGCTCTCGGCGCCGCGGTGACGGAGCCCTGGGGCGAGCGGATGACGGAGTGGTACCTGGGGACGTTCGTGGGGAGGTGATCGCGCGGTTGGAACGGCTCTGGGGTTGGGCGTGCCCCCGGCTGCGCCGGGGTCGGGCTGCGGCTCCGTAAGCGGGCACACTACGCCCGCTAACGGAGGCGAGCCCCGGAAACTGCCCCGGGTCTCGCCGCTTCGCGCTCGCATCCCTCACGCGGGCCACCTGCCGGGGGCGGGCCGCCGCGATGGACAGTGAAGAGTGGGGGCGCTCCGGCTGGGGCGCCCCCTCGTTCGTCGTCACCCTCCGCCCGGGAGAATTCCGGGCGGCGCGGCTGTCCAACGGGGAGCAGGCGTGCTGCGGCTGCCTGCGCGGTAGACCCGTCGCTGCGGGAGGCGCACATGGACGAAGCCAGGCTCGCGTTCGAGACGCTCGTCGTGGGGCTCTTCGGTCTGGTGTGGATCCTGGTCCTCCTGGATCTGTGGAGGCCGCGAGACGACCTGCTCGGCAAGCTGCTCGGCGGCATCCAGAAGCCGTCGGGGACGTCCTCCCTGGTCGGGCTGCTCGTCCTCCCCGTCGCCTACGTCGTCGGCGCGGTCGAGTTCCCGGCGGCGGACTGGCTCTTCAACAAGGATGACAGGTTCGGCTTCGACCTGCCCGTCATCGAATCCGACGACGACATCAAGGTCGAGACTTACCTCAGGAGGGATGAGTGGGTGAGGGCCGTGACGCTGCCCGCATCCCTGGACGCCTCGGTCAAACGGGTGGGCCGCGAAGCCGCAACGTTCAACGGCAGCCCCAAAGGGCAGAGTCGTGACAGGGTCGAGCGCCGGCTGAAGGCGGACACCGGGTTCGTCGATACGGTCCGGGCGCTCTACGACCACCAGAAGTTCGTCGTGCTGCAAGACGAGGACGGCTACAGGCTGTTGAAGCCCTGGTACGACCAGGTCGTGATCCTGCGCGGCACGGTGCTGAACGCGTTCCTGCTCGCGGTCGTCACGGCGGTCGGAATCGTGGCGGCCTGGTCGCGAGGGGGGTCGTGGGCCAGGAGCCGTCTGCGATTCTATCGCCCGGTCCTGCCGGTAGCGGTCGTGGTCTGGGGCGCGAGCGTGCTCGGGCTGATGGAGGCGGAGCGGGAGTACGACAAGCACATCGTGGGAACGTTCTACGCGATCAAGCTGGCCGGCGCGGCCGCCGCCCGAGTCCAGGAGGGGAGGCCGTGGATGGCGCTGTCGCACCCGGATTGACCGACGTTACCCGAACCGGCCGATCCCGAACGGCGCCAGCTCCACCTCCGGCGCTCCGCCCAGCACCGCCTCGCCGACCAGGCGTCCGGTGAGCGGGGCCAGCAGGATCCCGTTGCGGTAGTGGCCCGCGGCGTAGAAGAGGTTGGGGACCTCCGGGTCCGGACCCAGCACCGGCAGGTCGTCCGGGGTGCCTGGGCGCAGGCCGGACCAGGTCTCCACGAGGGGGAGGTCGGCGATCCAGGGGGCGATCTCCGTCGCGCCCGCGAGCACCGAGCAGAGGCCGGCGGGGGTGACCGCCTTGCGCCAGACGCCGCGCTCGACCGTCGCCCCGGCGATCAGGCGGCCGTCCGCGCGGGGGACAAGATAGCAGCGCGGCGTGTCGATGCAGTGGCGGAGGCGCTGCGGGTAGACCGCCACCGCCGCGATCTGCCCGTGCACCGGGAGCACCGGGAGCGCGCGGGGGAGGCCGCCCAGCCGCCCCGCCCAGCACCCCGCCGCCAGCACCACCGCGTCCGCCTCCAGCCGCTCCCCGCCCGCCAGCTCCACCCCGGCCAGGCGGCCGCCGTCCCAGGCCAGCCGGTCCACCGCCGCGCCG
>DATABU010000160.1:0-10414 GCA_036259415.1 Longimicrobiaceae bacterium | reverse complement strand
GCCCCGCACCTTCACGCCGTTGGCCCAGGGGGCCAGCGCCGCCCGGAGCGTGCGGCTCTCCATCCCCCGCCCCGCCAGGAACATCCGCGCGTAGTCCACCAGGTTTGCCTCGTGGATGACGACGAAGGTGCCGTCGCGGGTCTGCATGGTGAGCGGCGTCTGGACGCTGTCCAGCAGGCTCACGGGCGAGGACGAGTACAGCATCTCCGAGCGGTCCAGCCGCGGACGGTCCGAGGGGATCCACCAGGCCCGCGCATCGTCCGCCAGCGCGAACTCGGTGAGCTCGTCCGTCAGCTCGTAGGCGCCCAGCCCGGGCTGCTCCGGCAGCTCGTAGCGGAACCCGACGCCGTCGTCGAAGGCGCGGAACACCACGTCGAAGCGCCGGCCGGGAGCCTTCGTCTCCTCCACCCGCACGCGCAGCTCGCGGTGGTGGTCGCGCACCCGCCTCACCTCGCCCCACGGCTGCGTCCAGGTGACGTCGGCCGAGTCGCGGGCCGAGCCCGCGATGCGCAGCCCGGTCCAGAGCGAGTCGGCGCCGCGGAAGACGAAGCCCAGGCGGGAGGGGAGGAGCACGGCCTTCCCGTTCCGCCGCACGGCGTAGTACAGCCCGCCGTCGCGCGTCCCCACCGTCACCTCGTTGCGCCCGTCGGGCGAGGCCACGCGCAGCTCCTGCTGGGCGGGCGCCGGGGCGGCGGCGCCGGCGGCGAGCGCCGCCGCCAGCGCCAGGGGGCGGGCCAGGGTCCGCAGCCGTCTCTGCATCTCCGATCTCCTCGTTCGCTGTCGTCGGGGCGCGCCGGGGCGCGCGCGGGTGGTCCGGCTCCGCCGGGCCGGAACGCCCAGCAGCTCCGCCGCCGGGGCGACGGAGCTGCGGGACGGGTCGGCCGGCGCAGCCCGCACTCAGTAGCCGGGGTTCTGCGTCAGGTTGGGGTTGGCCACCAGCTCGGTGGCCGGGAGCGGGTACAGCGCCCGGAACGGCTCCGTCGCCCGGCCGGCCGGGGCGCCGCCCATCCAGGCGAAGAGGTAGTCGCCGCCCGCGAACCGGTCGAAGCGGATCAGGTCGGTGCGGCGGTGGCCCTCCCAGAAGAGCTCGCGGCCGCGCTCGTCCAGGACGAAGTCCAGGGTGAGCTGGGCGTCGGTGATGTTGCCGCCGGCCCCGCCGTAAGCGCGCCGCCGGAGCTGGTTCACGTAGTCCAGCGCCTGCGCCCGGCTGCCGCCGCCGCCGCGCAGCACGGCCTCGGCGTACATCAGGTAGGCGTCCGCGAGGCGGAAGACCGGGAAGTCGATGTCCACGAACTCCGAGTTGGAGCCGGGCTGGCCCGTGGAGGTGAGGTTCTGGAACTTGGGCGCGGCGTAGCCCTTGGTGAAGTCCGACACGCTGGAGATCTCCAGCGTCTGGCCCTCGGTGAAGAAGAACGCCGTGCGCTCGTCCGGGCTGGCCGGGCCCACCGCGGGGAAGAGGCGGACGAACTCGGGCCGCACCCGCAGCCCCCACCACCCGCCGACTACGGGCCCACCGCGGGGAAGAGGCGGACGAACTCGGGCCGCACCCGCAGCCCCCACCACCCGCCGTTGAGCCCGTAGTCGGCGGCGTTCATGACGTTGCCGCCCACCGACGCGTGGGCCAGGAAGGTGACGCCGCCGAACGTGCGGGTCCGGGCCCCGTCCTGCGTGATGGGGAGGATGATCTCGGGGGAGGTGTGGTTGTCGGCGAGGAAGACGTCCAGGTAGTCGTCGTCCAGCCGGTACACGCCCGAGGCGATGACGCGCTCCGCGGCGGCGCGGGCGTCGGCGGCGCGGTTCTCGCCGGCGTACACCTGCGCGTTCAGGTAGAGCTTCGCCAGCAGCATGTCCGCGGCGGCCCGCCCGGCGCGGCCGTACTGCGGGTTCGCCGGCAGCGCGTCGCGGATCTCGTTCAGCTCCTGGACCACGAAGCCGAAGAGCTCGGCCCGCGAAGCCTGCGTCGGCGGCGTGGAGCCCAGCGGGTCCTCCTCGGTGACCAGGGGGATGCTGCCGAACAGGTCGATGCCGTGCCAGTAGCTGAGGGCGCGGAGGAAGCGCGCCTCGGCCCGGTACTGCTGGATGTCGGCGCGCAGCTGCTGGCCCACCCCGCGCGACGTCAGCTTCTCGTCCGTGGTCTCGCGCAGGAACTCGTTCGCCATCGCCGCCTGGAAGAAGATGCGGTAGTACATCGCGCCCAGGAACGGGTTCGACGCCGACCAGAGCTGCGTGTTCAGCTCGGGGAGGCCGGCGTCCTGCCAGGCGATGATGGCCTCGTCGGTGGGGAGCTCCTGCATCTGCCAGATCAGGCGCAGGTACTGCGAGAACCCCTCGTCGATCCCCTCGATGTCCGCCGCGCCGGCGGGGCCCTGCTGGCCGCTCACCGCCAGCCCGGCGTACATCTTCGCCACGAACGCGCGGTACGAGCCGGCGTCGTTGAAGATGTTGGCGCCCGTGATGGTGCTCTTGGGCTCCGTGGTGATGTCCGTGCAGGCGCCCAGCCCCAGGGCCAGGACCGCCGCAGCGGCGAGTGTCTTGATGGCTCGGGATTGCATCATGCTCCGTTGGCTCACGCGTTAGAACCCGACGCTGACGCCGGCCGTGAAGGTCCGGGCGCGCGGGTAGATGTTGTTGTCGATCCCGAACCCGGTCGGGCTGGTCGCCGAGGCGGGGACCACCGCGGTGGGGTCGACGCCGCTGTAGTCCGTCAGCGTGAACACGTTCTGCACCGTCCCGAAGACGCGCAGGTTCTGCGTGCCGCGGAAGTCCGGGAGGGTGTAGCCCAGCGTGAGGTTGTCCATCCGCAGGAAGGACGCGTCCTCCACGTACACGTCGGAGAAGTACTGCGGGTCGGCGAAGCCGTACTCCAGCGCGGAGGCGTGCAGGTTCTCGGGCGACCCGGTGGCCGACAGCTCGCGGAAGTTCCCGCGGTTGGAGGCCACGTTGTTGTAGACGTAGTTCCCCAGGTACGCCCGCATCGTGAAGCTCAGGTCCAGGTTGCGGTACCGGGCGTTGGAGGTGTGGCCCAGGATCCAGTCCGGCGCGGGGTTCTCGTACGGCGCGCGGTCGGCCTGGTTGATGATGCCGTCGTTGTTCAGGTCCCGGTACAGGTCGCTCTCGTTGATGACGCCGTCCGGCTGGCCCGTCAGCTGCCCGGTGCCCGGGTCGACGCCGTTGACGTCCGCGTAGATCGGGCGCCCTGCGGAGTCGCGGATGTGGCGGTAGACCAGGAAGGAGTTGACCGCGTACCCCGGCTGCAGCACCTGGATGGTGCTCCCCACGCCGCCGGAGATGCCGCCCACCAGGATCTGCTCGGTCCCCCCGCCCACCGAGTTGATGCGGGTCAGCTCGTTGTGGTTGGTGGAGGCGTTGAAGCTCACGTCCCAGCTGAAGCCGCCGCGGTCCTGCAGGAGCGGGGTGTTCAGGCTGAACTCCCAGCCGCGGTTGCGGACGCTGCCGACGTTGGTGGTGACGAAGTTGGAGAGGTTGGTCCCCGCGGCCACGGGCACCCGGAAGATCAGGTCGTCGGTGTCCTTGAAGTAGTACTCCACGGACCCGGTGAACCGGTCGAAGAGGCCGTAGTCGAAGCCGAGGTTGTACGAGGTGGTCTCCTCCCACTTGATGTTCGGGTCCACCCCGCTGGGGCGGATGGTCCCCACCCACTCGTCGCCGAACTGCACCTGCGAGAGCGCGTCGCCGGGGCGGTAGGTGGAGATCCACAGGTAGTCGCCGAACGCCTGGTTCCCGCTGACGCCCCACGAGGCGCGGAGCTTCAGGTCGGAGAGCCAGCCCACCCCCTGCATGAACGGCTCCTGCGAGACCCGCCACCCGAGCGCGGCGGCGGGGAAGGTGCCCCACTGGTTGTCGGGGCCGAACCGGGAGGAGCCGTCGCGGCGGACGCTCAGCGTCAGCAGGTAGCGGTCCAGGAGCGAGTAGTTGAGCCGGGCGAAGAACGAGGCCAGGCGGCTCTCACGCACGTTGTCGATGCGGGGCGTCAGCTCCGCGGCCGTGGGGATCCCGTTGGGGCCCAGCAGGTCGGTGTCGAGCCCCCGCGCCTCGATCAGGGGCGACTCGCCGCTGAAGGTCTCGTACGAGTAGCCGGCCGTCGCGTCCACCTCGCTGTCCATTCCGCCGAACTGGCGGGTGTAGTTGAGGTAGGCGTCGAGCAGCGCGGTGGTCTCGGTGGGCGTGGAGCGGCTGAAGAACCCGGGCTGCCCGGCCTCCACCTGGGACTGCTGGATGCTGGGGTTGAAGGTCCGCCGCTCGGAGGAGGCGACGTCGTAGCCGAGGCGGCCCGTGGTGGAGAGCCCCGCCAGGAAGGGGAGCTGGTACTGCGCCTCCAGGCTGCCGATGCTGCGGTACGTCCTGCCGTCCTCCTGGGCCAGCGCCAGCGCCGCCAGCGGGTTGTTCGGCCCCAGCGGGTACGCCGTCCACTCGAAGAAGTTGCTCTCCGACTGGACCGGCTGGGTGGGCGCGAAGCGGGCCGCGTCGCCCAGCACGCCGCCCGGCGTGAACTGGTCCTCGGTGCGCGCGCCCCGCACGTTCGCCCGCACGCTCAGCCGTTCGTCGAAGAGCACGTGGTTGTAGCTGAGCCCGAGGGTGATGCGCTCCAGCTCGGAGCCCACCACCACCCCCTGCTGGTCGAGGTATCCGACGGAAAGACGGTAGTTCATGTCCTCACCCGCCCCCGACACGCTCGCGTTGTGCTCCTGGCCGACCCCCGAGCGCAGCACCTCGTCGTACCAGTTGGTGTTGGCGCTCCCGAGGAGGGCCAGCTTGTCCGGGGCCCGCTCCGCCACCACCTCGCGGAACTGCTGCGCCGACAGGAGGTCGGGCTTCCGGGTGACCACCGAGTTGGAGACGGAGCCGGTGTACGCGACCTGCGGCCCCTGCCGCGCCCCGCCCTTGGTCTCGATGAGGACCACGCCGTTGGCGCCGCGCGACCCGTAGATGGCCGTGGAGGAGGCGTCCTTGAGCACCGTGATGCTCGCGATGTCCTCGGGGCTGAGGAAGTTGAGCGGGTTGCGCCCCGCGGAGAGGCCCCCGCCGACCGGGAGGGGGACGCCGTCCAGCACGTAGAGCGGCTCGTTGCTGCTGGAGACCGAGGTGCCGCCGCGGATGCGGAGGTTGATGCCGCCGCCCGGCTCGCCGGTGTCCACCACCTGTACGCCCGCGACCTTGCCCTGGATGAGCTGCTCCGCGCTCACCACGCGCCCGGTGTTGAACTCCTCCGGGGTGACGGTGGCGACGGCGCCGGTGACGTCGCGCGCCTGCTGCTGGCCGTAGCCGATCACCACCAGCCCCTGCAGCTCCAGCGCCTGCGAGCTGAGCGCGAGGTCCACGCGGGTGGTCTGCTCGGCCCGGACCGTCACCTCGCGGGCGGCCTCGCCGTAGCCGAGGAGCGACGCCCGCAGCGTGTACGTCCCCGCGGGGACCCCGGGCATGGTGAAGATGCCGTCCTGCCCGGTGACCGCGCGGCGCTCCGCCATGGTCACCACGACGCCGGAGAGGGGCTCCTGCGTGGCGGCGTTGACGACGCGCCCGGTGACGGCCCCGCCGGGACCCTGCGCCCCCAGCGGGACTGCCCAGAGCAGGCAGACGAGGAGCGCGCGCAAGAGAGAACGACAGAATGCCATACGTCTGCCCTCCGAGATTGGGGGATGGGTGGAACGGACGGGATCGGGGCTCATGGGGCCGGGGACAGCTCCAGGACGAGGGTCTCGAAGGGCTTCAGCGCCCCCGCGACGCGGCCGGCGAGCGCGCCGTCGGCGCCGGCGCGGAGGTCGGCGCGGGCGGCGCCGCCCAGCAGCGGCCGCGCGGTCCAGCGGCCCTCCGGGAGGACGCCCGCCGCGGAGCGGAGCGAGAGCCCCGGCAGCCCGCGGCCGCCGAGGTCGGCCGCCACCAGCACGGTCCGGCCCTCCGCGCGCCGCAGGAAGGCCAGCGCGCCCTCCCCGGCCTCCAGGGGGACGAAGTCGCCGCGGCCGAGCGCCGGGTGCGCCGCGCGCAGGTGGATCAGCCGGCGGTAGTGGCTCAGCAGGGAAGCGGGGTCGGAGTCCTGCGCCTCCACGTTGGCGGTGAGCGAGTCGGGCTGGAGCGGCTCCCAGGGGACGCCGCGGGTGAACCCGGCCGCGGGCGCGCGGGTCCAGTGCATGGGGGTGCGCAGCCGGGGGTCCGGCTTGTCGGCCGTCATCCCCACCTCCTCGCCGTAGTAGACGAAGGGGATCCCCGGGAGGGTGAGGAGGAGCGAGGCGGCGAGGCGCGCCCGGGCCGCGTCGCCGCCGAGCGCGGTGAGCGTGCGGGTCTGGTCGTGGTTGCGCTGGAAGGAGCCCCACCCCCCGGGCCCCAGCTCCCGCTCGGCCCGCTGCACCGCGGCGGCCAGGCGGCCGCCCGCCCCGGTGCGCACCGCGTCCAGCAGCGCGTCGGAGACCTCGAAGGCGAAGTAGGCGTCCAGCTGGCCGGGGTGGTAGGCGCGCTGCGCGCCGATGCTGTCCCACACCTCGCCCACGGTGAACGCGTCCGGCTTCACGCGGCGGACGTGCGCGGCGAAGTCGCGCAGCCAGGGATGGACCCCCGGGCCGTTGCGCGGGTCGTCGTCCGACTCGAAGAAGTGGCCGACGGCGTCCAGGCGGAAGCCGTCCGCGCCCATCTCCTCCAGCCAGAAGCGGGTGATCCGCTCCGCCTCGGCCTTCACCGCGGGGTGGGCCAGGTTCAGGTCGGGCATCCCGTGCCAGAAGAGGCCGTAGTAGTACTCGTCGCGGCCGGGGGCCCGGTGCCAGGTCGGCGCCGTCCACCCGCGGGTCCGCCGCTCGGTCGGCGACCAGTGGAACCACTCGCGGTACGGCGAGGCGGGGTCGAGCAGCGCCGACCTGAAGTACGGGTGCTCCGCCGACATGTGGTTGAGCACCAGGTCCACGATGACCCGGATGCCGCGGCGGTGGGCTTCGGCCACCAGGCGCTTGAAGTCGTCGTTCGTGCCGTACTCCGGGTCCACCCGGTAGTAGTCGGTGACGTCGTAGCCGTGGTAGCTGGTGGAGCGGGCGATCGGCATCAGCCAGATGCACCCGGCGCCCAGGTCGCGCTGGGAGGCGGGGTCGCCGTCGTTGACGTGGTCCAGCTTGCGGACGAGCCCCTCCAGGTCGCCCACGCCGTCGCCGTCGCTGTCGTGGAAGGACCGGACGAACACCTCGTAGCACACGCTCCCGCGCCGCCACTCGGGGCTGGCGGGGGCGGCCGCCTGGGCGGAGAGCGGGGCGGCCAGCGTGCAGGCGAGGAGGGCGCGGAGCGCCGCGGCGCTGCGGGGCATCGGTCGGGCTCGGGTGGATCTCCGCCGCCCCGGAGGGGGTCCCGGCGGGTGTCTGAAGCCTTCGGGACGGATGGGGCGGCCTGGAGCCGGCCCATTGTAAATCGCGCTAACAAAAAGTCTGCGGGAGGAGATCCCCGGACCGGCTGGACGGGCCGGGAGAGGGCGGGCGGCCCTGCCCCGCCACCCCCGGCTCCCCTATTGAGTAACTCCCGTGTATCCTTTTGTCAACAATTCTTTCAATTCCTACACAGCCGGCGCCGGCAGCCCCGTCAGGCGACCCTGGGAGCGACGAAAACGGGCGCGACCACCAGGGCCGACGCGCCGCGCAGTCGCAGGTAGCTGTCCCCAGCCTCGACCACCACCGGGGTGTCGGCGGACGCCGTCGTGAGGGTCCGCTCCCGCACCGACTCCTGGACGACCGGCTCGACCAGGTCCCACCCGGCGGTGATCTCGCCGCCCACCACGATGCGCGCCGGGCTGATGGCGTTGACGATGTTGGCGATGCCGATGCCCAGGTAGCGCGCGCTCTCGCGCAGCGCGGAGGTGGCCGCGGCGTCGCCGGAGCGCGCCCGGGCCACCAGGTCGGACACCCCCAGGCCGGCGCTCCGCAGCTGCGCGTACGCCTCGCGCGACGTCAGCTCCAGCCCCACGTAGCGGGCGACGGTGGCGAGGTTGGAGGTGTACGCCTCCAGGCACCCCCGCGAGCCGCAGGCGCAGAGCGGCCCGTCCAGCGTCAGTGGGACGTGCCCGAACTCGCCGGCGGTGCTCCGGTAGCCGCGCAGCACCTCGCCGTTGACCACCAGGCTGGTGCCCACTCCGTCGGAGACGGTCAGGTAGACGAAGTTCTCGACCGCGTCGCCGCTGGCCTGGCTGAGCCACATGTGGGCCAGGGCGCAGGCCGCCGCGTCGCGGTCGATGTGGACGGGGAGCCCGATGGCCGCGGTGAGCTCGCACCGCAGGTCCACGTCGCGCCAGCCCAGGGTGGGCGCGTTCAGCACCACCCCGGTGCACCGGTCCACCACCCCCGGGACCACCAGCCCGACCCCCTCGCACTCCCCCACCCCGCTGTGCGTCTCCAGCAGCCGGGCGACGCGGCCCACCAGCTCCGCGACCAGCTGCCCGGGCGAGAGCGGGGTGCCGAAGCTCTCCATGGCGATCTCCCGGCCGGCGAAGTCGCTGAGGATGATGGAGGTGCGGCTGTACCGCACGTCGATCCCGAACGCCAGCCGGTCGCGGGTGCGCACGTACAGGAGGGTGGGCTTGCGGCCCCGCGAGGTGTCGGCCATCTGCCCCTCGTAGATGAGCCCGTCCTCCAGCAGCTCCTTCACCAGCGGGGTCACGGACCCGCGCGCCACCCCCATGCGCCGGGCCAGGTCGGCCCGGGAGACGGGCTGGTGCTCGCGGACCAGGTTCAGCACGATCTGCCGGTTCACTTCCCGCGCGGTGGAGCGGGTCGCGAGGCGGAAGCTGCGCGTGTTGATCTTTCGCATGGCTCGGTGGGATCGGACGACGGGCGAGGCGGGCTCGCCGGCTGCGAGAACGTTTGCGTGCCGCGGCCCGTCTCGCAAGGGCTTTAGGAAATTCGCCCAACAAATTCCTCCCCGCTGCCTCCCGGCCGCGGACGATCTCCTTGACGCGGCCAAATATTGTCACTATCCGTTACAAAAGCCGTCGCACCCTGCTCACACCCTCCGCTCCGGCACGGCCGTCCGCCCCCGCGGCGCGCCCCGGCCCGGAACCCGATCCCCTCACGGCCGGAACCATGGGGCAGCTGCTCCTGGCGGGCGACATCGGCGGGACCAAGACGGACCTCGCCGTGGCCGTGGAGGACCGTGGCGGGGTCCGTCTGCTCGCGGAGGCGACCGTCGCCAGCGCGGAGCACGCGGGCGTGGTGGAGCTCGCCTCCTCGTTCCTGCGGCGCACCGGGCTGCGGGTCTCCCACGCCTGCTTCAGCGTGGCGGGGCCGGTGGTGGACGGCCGCACCCGCTTCCCGAACCTCGGGTGGGAGGTGGGCGAGGAGGAGCTCCGCGGCGCGCTGGGGGTGCGCGGCGCGCGGCTGGTCAACGACCTGCAGGCGACCGCGCTCGGCGCGCTGCACCTCGCGCCGGCGCAGCGGCTCGCCCTGCAGGAGGGGGAGCCGCACCCGCTGGGCGCGCGGGCGGTGATCGCCCCGGGGACGGGCCTCGGCGAGGCGTTCCTGGTGCACGACGGGACGGCGTGGACCGCCCTCCCCTCCGAGGGCGGGCACGCCGACTTCGCCCCGGTGGGCGCGGAGCAGCGCGAGCTGCACGCCTTCCTGGAGGCGGAGCTGGGCCGCGTCAGCTGCGAGCGGGTGTGCTCCGGCCCCGGGATCGCGAACCTCCGCCGCTTCCTGCTGGCGAGCGGCCGGGCGCAGGACCCGCCGGAGCTCGCCGCGCGCATCGCCGCGGCGGCCGACCCCACCCCGCTGATCGTGGAGGCCGGGCTGGGCGCCGCCGCCGCGGGCTCGGCCAGCGCCCGCGCGCTGGACCTGTTCGCCGCCATCCTGGGCGCCGAGGCCGGCAACCTGGCCCTGCGCCTCCTCTCCACCGGCGGGGTCCTGGTGGGCGGCGGCATTCCCCTGCGCCTGGCGCCGGTGCTGCGCCGCGAAGCATTCCTGCGGGCCTTCCGGCAGAAGGGCCGCATGTCCGACCTGGCCCGCCGCGTCCCCGTCCACCTGGTCCTGGAGCCGCGCACCGCCCTCATGGGCGCCGTGCGCTACGGCCTCGCGGCCATGCGGCCCATCCCCGCCCCGTGCCCGACCCCGGTCCCGTGACGGCGGACCCCCTCCCCCCGACCCCCTCCCCGCAAGGGGCAGGGGGAGAACTGCGGGAGCGGTCCGACGGGCGGCGGCGCGCGCCCGGAGGCCCCCTCCCCCGGCCCCTCCCCCGCGAGCGGGAGACGGGGGAACGACGGATCCGGCCCCGGCTGGGTGCCCGCGTGAGAGATGCGAGCGCGAAGCGGCGAGACCCGCCGGCCGTTTGGCGGGGCTCGCCTCCGTTGGGCAGCGTTGTTTGCTGCCCTACGGAGCCGCAGCCCGACCCGAGCGCTAGCGAGGGGCACGCCCAAGACCCGCCGTTCGGCCAGCTCAACCCG
>DATABU010000159.1:0-7013 GCA_036259415.1 Longimicrobiaceae bacterium | reverse complement strand
CCCTCCCGGCGGGTGAAGATCCTGGTGCCGGTCATTGCCGCCTCGGATCTACACCCTCTACCCAGGGGAACGGTCATCCAACGAAAACCCCGCTACTCGCATAAGTGGGGCGGGCCAAAGCGCATTTAGTTGGTACAGATGGTTGTTTGCTGCCCTACGCAGCGCGCAGCCCGACCCGAGCGCCAGCGAGGGGCACGCCCGAGCCAGTCAGTTGCAAAACGTCCTACCGCACGTGCCGCTCGAACCACTCCAGGATCCGCAGCATGTGGTCCACCCGGTGGGCGGGCTCGCCGGACCGGGTCAGCTCGTGCCCCTCACGCGGATACCGGACCATCTCCACCGGCTTCTCCAGCTCCTTGAGCGCCCGGTACATGGCGTCCGCCCCGGCGATGGTGGTGCGGTAGTCCTGCTCGCCGTGCAGCATCAGCAGCGGCGTGCGGACGTTCTCCACGTAGGTGATGGGCGACTGCTCCCGGACGATCTGCGGGTCCTCCCAGGGCCGCGCGGCGAACTCGTACTGCATGAGCTGGTATGTGTTGGAGGCGCCCCACCAGATTCCCAGGTCGTAGACGCCGCGCTGCGCCACGGCGGCGTCGAAGCGCTCGGGCGCCTCCTTCGCGATGATCCAGGCCGTGAGGTAGCCGGCGTAGCTCCCGCCGGTGACCGCCTGGCGCTGCGGGTCGGCCAGGCCGCGGGCCAGGACGCTGTCGGCGCCCACCAGCACGTCGCGCGCGGGCGGCGTCCCCCAGCTGCGGTGGATGCTCTGCAGCCACTCGGCGCCGTAGCCGCCGGAGCCGCGCGGGTTGGAGAGGAACACGGTGTACCCGGCGCCGGCCAGCGTCTGGTACTCCAGCCACATGCTGGCCTCGCCGGGGCCCCACATGGCGTGCGGCCCGCCGTGGATCTCCACGGCCAGCGGCGGGCGCGACCCCTCGCGGTGACCCATGGGGCGGATGAACCACCCCTGGATGCGGCGCCCGTCGAACGACGGGTACCAGAGCTCCTCGTAGTCGCCCACGTATACGCCGGCCAGGAGCGAGTCGTTGAGGGCGGTCAGGCGGCGCTCGCGGGTGCCGTCGGCGCGGGCGGCGTACACGTCGCTGGGGCGCTGCGGGTGCATCTGCGACCAGGCCACGGTGCCCCCCGACACGTCGAACGAGGTCACCCCCCGCGGCCCCGACACCACCCGCTGCGGCGCGACGCGGTCCAGCCGCGTGCGGTAGAGCGGCACCGCGCCCTCCGACTGCACGGTGAAGTACAGCCACCCGTCGCCCGCCGCGACGAAGTCGCCCACGCCGCGGTCCATGGGCCCGGTGACGCTGCGCATCCCCGTCCCGTCCGGGCGCACCACCACCAGCTCGGTGTTGACGGCGGTGCGGTAGAGGGTGTCGTACGGCTGCCGCTGGTAGGCGATCCAGCGCCCGTCGGCGGACCAGCGGGGGCTGCCGGCGGTGAAGCGGGGCTCGGCGATGCGGCGCGGCGTCCCCCCCGCGGCGGGGATCACGAAGAGGTCGGAGTCGCTCTCGTAGTCCGGGTGCCGCCCCTCGGCGGGGAGGGTGGCGGCGTACACCAGCGAGCGTCCGTCCGGCGACCACGAGGGCGCGCCGGTGGGGTAGGCGTTGGAGGTGAGGCGTACCGGCTTCGCCCCGGGGCGCGCCTCCACCACGTAGAGCTGCGCGTATCGCTCCTCGGCCAGGGCGGTCTCGCCCAGGTGGTTGCGGCGGGTGACGCGCCGCACGTCGCCGCGGGCGCTCTGCTCCAGCTTGGCGCGGATGGCCGCCAGCGCCGCCGCCCGGTCGCGGCCGATGTCGCGGATGGCCGCGGCGTCCACCCGCGCGCTGTCGCGCTTCGCGGCGCTGTCCGCCAGCTCCTCCGGGGTGAGCGACGAGGTGAAGGCGATGCGGTCGCCGCCCGGCGACCACGCCGCGTTCGCCGCGCCGGTCTTCAGGTCGGTGAGCGGCCACGCCTCGCCGCCCTCGGCCAGCGGGAGCACCCAGAGCTGCGGCCGCCCCCCCTCGCGCGCCGAGGAGAACACCAGCGACCGCCCGTCCGGCGCCCACGCCGGGTCGCCCAGGTTCGCGCTCTCCGTCCAGGTCAGCCGCCGCGCCCCGGACCCGTCCGCCTGCGCGATCCACAGGTCCCGCTTGTAGCGGTTCTCCGCGGAGTCCGCGCGCGTGACGACGTACGCCACCCGCCGCCCGTCGGGCGACACCGCCACCCCCGACGCGACGTCCAGGTGGTACAGGTCCAGCGCCGTGAGCGCGCGCTTCTCCTGCGCGCCGGCAGGCACCGACGCCAGCAGCAGCGCCGCGCCGAGAGGGAGGACGGCCGCGATTCGTTTCATGCGGGGTGGCAGGGGAACGGTGTGAATGGGGAGCGGGAAGAGCCCTCACCCGCCGGGCTATGCTCCGGCGCCCGCGTGAGGGATGCGAGCCCGAAGGGGCGAGAGCCGGGGGCAGTTTCCCCGGGGCTCGCCTCCGTTAGCGGGCGTAGTGTGCCCGCTAACGGAGCCGCAGCCCGACCCGAGCGCCAGCGAGGGGCACGCCCGAACCGTAGTTCAAGCCGTCCGCCGCGGCCTCAGGCTCTCGTGGGTGAGCACGACCGCATCCGCCGGGTCCGCGTAGAGCAGCCCCAGCAGCGACGTCTGGTCGCGCGTGGCGGAGGGCACCTCGTGGCACCGCCGGCAGCGCGCCTCGTAGCTCTCGGCGCCGCCCACCTGGATGGTGGGGGCCTCGTACGGCGCGGGCTCGCCGTTGACCAGCCGCTGGTTGCGGGTGGCCGGGCCGCCGCAGCGCACGCAGATGGCGTGCAGCTTGTCCACCGTCTCCGCGATGGAGAGGATGCGCGCCATGGGGCCGAAGGGCTCGCCGCGGAAGTCCATGTCGATCCCGGCGACGATCACCCGCATCCCCCGGTCGGCCAGCAGCGAGAGGACGTCCACGATGCCGTCGTCCAGGAACTGCGCCTCGTCCACGGCGATCACCTGCGCCTCCGGGTGCACCCTCTCCAGCATCTCCGTGCTGGAGCGCACCGGGATGGCGTCCACCCCCTCGACCCCCGCGTGCGAGCTGATGGTGCGCACGCCCTCGTAGCGGTCGTCCAGCGCGGACTTGAACACCTGCACGCGCCGCCGCGCGATCAGGGCGCGCCGCACGCGGCGGATCAGCTCCTCGGACTTGCCGGAGAACATGCTCCCGGTGACCACCTCGATCCAGCCCTGGCCGTCGCCGTGGTACAGCGCGATGTCTCTCAAGGGATGCCTGCGGGGAAGTGCCTGCGGGGACCGGGCGGGGACGCGGGCGCCCGGAGCGTGGACCGGGAATGATACCCCGCCGCGGCGGGACGGACAAGCGCGGGCGGGGATCGGACGGCGCCCGCCCGCGGGGCGCGGGGGGTCAGCCCTTGCGGCGCTTGGTGCGGCGCTCCAGGACCACCTCGTCTGCGACGATCATGTAGCGGATCACCCGGTCCCGCGCCTCGGGGAAAGCCTCCTGCCGGTCGCGGAAGCGGTCGTTGGAGACGATGCTGGCGTCCAGCTCGCGCGCGAAGGCGAGGAGGAAGTAGTCGGCGTCGGTCCCGGCGGGGGCCTGGTGGATCTTGCCGTCCACCACCAGCCGCTCGTACGCGGGGGAGTCGTCGATCTGGTGGCGAAGGGCGGCGTCGGCGACGACGATGGGCTCGATCCCCTCCTCCTTGAGCTTGCGGCAGACCAGGACGATGTTCTCGAGGCGGGCCTTCTCCCCCTCGCTGAAGTGGGCCACGTTGGAGCCGTCCACCAGGGCCTTCTGCGGCTCGGAGCCGTCGGGCGTCCGCTCGGGTTCGTTGGGCATCGTCGTTCGTCTGGATCGGTTGTGTCCGGCCGGTGAAGCTGCTGCCCCGTCGCGCAGTGCACACGCGGTGCCAGACCGCGGGGCCACGCTACAGCCGCTCGCGGAGCCACTCCGCGGCATACTCGATGGCGGCGGGGGGGAGGTAGTGGCCTGCGGCGTACCAGCGCAGCTCCTTCGGCTCGCCCGCGGCGGCGAAGAGCCGCTCGGCCTGGTCGGCGCGGACGGTGCGGTCGTCGCGGCCGTGCACCATCAGCAGCGGGCGCGGGGCCAGCTTCCGCACGGCCCTCAGCGGGTCGGCGACCGTGCGGGCCACCGCGGCGAGCGGGGTGCCGGCGGGGAGGTCGCCCCCCGCGGCCAGCACCACGGCCCTCACCCGCGGCTCGTCGGCGGCCATGGCGACCGCCAGGAACGACCCCAGCGAGTACCCCGCCGCCGCCAGGCGCTCGCCGTCCACCTCCCTGCGGGCGGCCAGGTAGCGGGTCGCGAGCCGCGCCTCCTTCAGCGCCGTCCTCCACAGCCGCACCATCGCCAGCGGGTTCCGCGCGGACTGCGCCTGGAGCGGGTCGCTCCGGTCGCCGTGCAGCGGCAGGTCCACCGCCAGGCTGGCGATCCCCTCCTCCAGCAGCGCCCGCCCCACGTTGTCGGCCATGTGCTCCTTGCGCGACGAGTAGCCGTGCAGGAGCAGGGCACCCGGCGCGGGCTCGTCTGCGTCCGGCAGCAGGAGGATGGCCGGGACGGCGTCGCCCCCCTCCTCCCGGAAGTCCAGGACGATGCGCCGCCCGCCGCGTACGCGGGTCTCGGAGCGGGTGCTCTGGAGGATCCGGATCCTGGTCGCCATGGGCCGGTGCGACCGGCAAGAACCCGGCCGTCCACCGTCCCGAATCGCCGCCCCGCCCGCCGGTTGCGCTTTGCCAGATCCCCTGCGGAATGCGACCGGCTTCGCCGTGCAGCCGGGTGTCTGCTCCCGCGTAAGTGATTGGGTTGCAAGTGGATGCAAAATGCGCTGCCCCGGGCATGGCGCTCGCCAGAAGGAGCCGGCGCGGGGCGGGCTGTCCGGCCGCCGCGCAGGGTGCGCCGCCGTACCGGTCCGCGGCCCCGCACCCCGGCCCCTCTCCCGGACGCAGGCGAGCGCCGCACCGATGCACCGTCCGACCCGCCTCCCCGCAAACCGCGCCCTGCTCGGCGCCCTCCTCCCGCTCCTGGCGGCGGCCCCGGCCGCGGCGCAGGAGGTGACGCTCACCGGCACGCTGCACGTGCTCTGGGCCGACGGCGAGCCGGGGACGGAGCCCGCGGGCGAGCGCTACCTGCTGGTGGACGACGCGGGGCGGGCGACCGAGCTGCTCCTGCGCGCCGGCGAGCTGGAGACGGAGGGCGGGGTGCTGGCGCTCAATCGCCGGCGGGTGACCGTCTCCGCGGAGCGCGCGGTGGCGGGCGGGGGAGCCGCCGCCCCGTTGCGGGCCACCACGCTCCGCGCGGTCGCTGGCGGGGCGAGCTTCTCCATGGCCGCCGCGGGCGCAGCGCAGAGCGGGGCGAAGCCGTTCGCGACCGTGCTCTGCCGCTTCGCCGACGCCCCCGCGTACGAGCCCAGGCCGCGCGGGACCTACCAGCGCTGGCTGGGCGCCGCGTACCCGGGGCTGGACGGCTACTGGGGCGAGGCTTCGGAGGGGCGGGTGGGGATCGCCGGGAGCGCGGTGTTCGGCTGGTACACGCTGCCCCGCGCCCGCTCCTACTACTTCCCCGACGGGCGGATCAGCTACGCGCGGCTGGCCGACGACTGCACCGCCGCGGCCGACGCGGACGTGCACTTCCCCTCCTACGCGGTGGTCAACCTGCAGTTCAACGGAGAGCTGGACGGCTACTCCTGGGGCGGCAGCTGGACGCTGGCCCGCGACGGCCAGAGCCGCACGGTGGGGATGACCTGGATGGCGCACTGGGCCACCCACCGCACCTACGCCCACGAGGCGGGGCACACCTTCGGCCTCCCGCACTCCTCCGGGCCCTACGAGGCCACCTACGACTCCCGCTGGGACGTGATGAGCGTGGGGAGCGCCTGGGACGCAGCCGAGGCCGCGCACGTGGCCAACCACCCCATCGCCTACCACAAGGACCTGCTCGGCTGGGTCGCCTCGTCGCGCAAGTACGTGGCCGAGGCGGGGAGCAACCGTTCCATCGTGCTGGAGCGCAGCGCCCGGGCGCCGGCGGGGAACTACGTGATGGCGCAGGTGCCCATCCCCGGCACCAGCCACTTCTACACGGTGGAGGCGCGCCGCGCCGCCGGGTTCGACGCGGCCGGCCGCCTCCCCGCCGAGGCGGTGGTGCTGCACCGGGTCGATCCCAGGGCCGCCGAGCGCCCCGCCCGCGTGGTGGACACGGACGGCAACGGCGACCCCAACGACGCCGGGGCCGCCTGGGTCGCGGGGGAGACCTTCACCGACGCCGCCGCGGGGATCACCATCGCCGTGGAAGCAGCCACGGCCACCGGCTTCCGGGTGCGCATCGCCGTGGCCGGCGACTCCGGGCTCCGCCTGGACCGCATCATGGACCACCTGCTGGGGAACGGCAGCCCGCTCAGCGACGAGCAGGTGCGCTCCCTGGACGCCCAGGGGAACCGCAACGGCCGGCTGGACCTGGGCGACGTCCAGGTCTGGATGCAGGCCAGCGGCATCCGCCCCGCCTACTGACCCCCTCCTCGCCATCCGTCCCGCCAAGGAGCCCCCGATGACCCGGAGCCGCCTCGCCCCCGTCCTCGCCTGCCTGGCCGCAGCCCTGCTCGCCGCCTGTGGCGACGCCGGCGGGATGGCGCTCCCGGACGGCGCGGAGCCGGGGGTGCTCACCGTGTCGCTCACCACCCCCTTCCCGGACGACCGGGCGGTGCTGATCTCGGTCAGCGGCCCGCTGGAGGCGGGAGCCGTCGCCGCGGCGGGGCAGGGGTACACCGTGCACGTCCGCCCCAGCGGCACCACCTTCCGCGCCGCGGTCTTCGGCCGGATCACCAGCGGTCCGCTGGTCACCTTCGCCGTCCCCGACGTCAACCTCGCCTCCGCCTACCGGGCCACGGTCCAGGAGGTGGTGGATCCCTCCAGCAACGTCCGTCCCACCAGCACGGGGTACTCGCTCGCCGTCCTCCGGTAGCCAGGCCGCGCCCGCCCGGGCGCGTACGTACCCCGAACGCAGCGCGGGCCC
>DATABU010000158.1:0-5324 GCA_036259415.1 Longimicrobiaceae bacterium | reverse complement strand
AACGTGCTGCGCATCGAGCTCCCCTCGCTGCGGGAGCGCCGGGCGGACATCCCCCGGCTCATCGAGCGCTTCATCCGCCACTTCAGCGCCACGTACGACCGCCCCTTCGTGGGCATGGACCCGGAGGCGCTGCGGCTGCTGGTGGAGTACGAGTGGCCGGGGAACGTGCGCGAGCTGCGCAACATGGTGGAGTCCATGGTGATCCTGGCCCCCGGCCGGGTCATCCGCCCGGAGGACATCCCCCCGGAGGTGCGCCACGGCGGCCGCCGCGCGGGGGCGCTGGTGCCGGTGGCGCCCCCGCGCCCGTCCCGCGCGGAGACGAACGGCGACGGCGCCCCGCGCGAGCTGGAGTTCATCTTCCGTACGCTCTACGACCTGAAGCTGGACATCGACGACCTGCGCCGCGAGTTCGAGGCGTACCGCCACCGCCAGCCGGACCCGCTCCGCATCCCCGTGCCCGAGCCGGGGGCGATGATCCCCTTCGGCGCGCTGGGCGCCCCGCGCACCCTGGCGCCCGTGGAGCCCGAGCCGGAGGAGGAGCGCGGCACCGTGGTCTTCCGCCCGGGGATGACCATGCAGGACCTGGAGCGCGAGGCCATCTCGGCGGCGCTGCGCGAGGCGTCCGGCAACCGCCGCCGCGCCGCCGAGATGCTCGACATCGGCGAGCGCACGCTGTACCGCAAGATCAAGGAGTACGGGATCGAGACGTAGGACCCCCGGGACCCGCGCCATGTCCACACCCGAATACCACGTCCTCACCCGCCGCGGCGACGCCCGCGCCGAGGTGGACCGCGCGCTCGCCGGGCTGAAGGGCGAGCTCGGCGCGGAGGCGGACACAGGCTTCCACAAGTACATGTTCGTGACCAAGGCGGACATGACCGTCGTCATGGTGGAGGCGGCCGGCTCGCCGCTCGCGCGGGCGCTGCGGGGGCGGCCCGGGTGGACGGAGCCGGGGCTGGCGGACGGGAACTGACCCTCACCATCGACGCGGGACCATGAAGACTCCGCTCTGCGCCCTCGCGGCGCTTTTTGCTGCCGTGGCGGCGGCGCCGGCGGCGGCGCAGCGGGCGGTGCCGGACCACCGCTTCACGCTGGACGTCGGCGTGATCGGGGCGTCGCTGAGCTACGCGAACCGGGTGGGCGGCGACTGGTTCGCCGGGGTGGGCGCGGGCGCGGGCGGCGACTTCGTCAACTGGATGGCGGTGGGCGGGCGGCACTTCGCGCAGGACGGCGGGATCGCCTACGAGGAGCGCGACGCGTCCGGGGACGAACAGCTCTTCGAGCTGCTGCACCTGAACCTCTTCGCGCGCTACGAGCCGGGCGACCGCTGGCAGGCCGACCTGGGGCTGCGCGGCTCGGTCTTCCTGCACTTCGACGAGTCGGACGACGACCCCGGCGGGGGGCTCTTCACCGGGGTGTACGGGTCGGTCTACTGGGGGTGGCGGCACTTCAAGTTCGGCCCGCGCGTCATGGCGGGCGTCTTCCAGGAGGACGTGGACACGCGCGAGTTCGGCGTCAACGTCGCCCCGCTCACGGTGCGGATCTCCTTCCCGTAGCCCCGGCCCGCCCTCACCGCACCTGCACGGTCTCCTCCAGCGCGGTCTGCGTCTCCCAGCCGGTGCCGGGGTAGGCGTGCACCACGCGCAGGCGATAGGTCCCGGGCGGCAGGCCGGCCACCTCGGCGTCGTAGGCGAAGGCCGCGATCACCTGGATGCACGCCTCGCCCTCCCGGCGCGCCTCCACCCGCAGCGTCACCTCGCTGCCGCTGCGCTCGGCCGTCCCCGCCAGGCGCCGGCAGGGGTCGGGGGTCTCCATCCTCCCCGCCACCACGATCCTGCCCGCCTCGCCCCGGGCGCTCACGCCCTCCGGCGCCGCGGGTCCGGGCGTCTCGGGCCCGGACGGCCCGACCTGGCGCGCCTCCAGCCGCACGCGTACGGTGTCGCCGGGGGCGAGGCTCCCGCCGCCGTCGTCTCCCGAAGCGGGGGTGCCGGCCGTGGTGCAGGCCGCGAAGGCCAGGAGCAGCAGGGACGCGAGCTGGATCATGGTCGTCTCCGCGTGGGGGCGGGTTGGGCGGCTCTCTCGCGCGGAGGGCGGCAAGGTGCGTTCCGCCGCCGGCCGACGCGCGGAGCCCCGCGTCCCGGTGGGGGCGCGGGGCTCCGCGGTCCGTCGGCGTATCGGGCTACAGGAAGTTCCGGCAGACGCAGACGCCGGAGTGGCAGTAGCCGAAGTCGAAGCCCGACGCCCGGCACTGCTGGTCGCAGCCGTCGTCGAAGGTCGGGCCGCTGAGCCGCGAGCAGCTCGCGGTCCGCGCCTGCTCGGGGGCGGCCAGCGCCTGCGTGGCGCCGAAGCCCATCGCCCCCGCGAACGCCAGGGCGAGTAGTCCGCCCCTGATGGTCGTCCAGCCTCGTGTCCTGGTCATCGGTCTCCCCCCGGTGAGATGGTCCGGCCCGGCCGCGCGGACGGCGCGAACGGGCCCGGGGATCAGTACCAGCTGCGGCAGAGGCAGTAGCCGTTGCCGCAGTAGCCGACGTCGTAGCCCTTGGCCCGGCACGCCGCCGTGCAGTCGGCCACCTGCACACCGTCCAGCATGCAGCCCTTGGCGCGCGCCTGCTCGGGCGCGGCCAGCGCCTGCGTCGCGCCGAAGCCCATCGTGCCCACGAAGGCCAGGCTGAGCATCGTACGGCGGAGGTGGTTCCAGGAACGGTTCATCGGTCCTCCAGGGACGGGGTCGGGTGACGGCTTGCCACGGAACTCAATCGCATAATAAGCGACAGCATTTCCAGCGCAAGGGTGGCGTGCCGTCTCCCGTCCTCAGACCGCCGGGTCGTCGCGGGGCTCAGCCCGGTCGCGCACGCCCGGTGGCGGCGCCGCAGCGGCTCCCGGGAAGCTGCCCTTCAGGAGGTCCACGCCGTGCTGGGGGTGCGCGTGCCGGACCAGGTCCTGCCGCTCCCGCCGCTTGCGCTCCACGTCGATCTCCATCCTCCGGTTCCGGTCCAGGAGCATGGCCTCGTCGGCCTCGCCGTCCCGGTTGAACGACCACATCAGCATCGGGTCGCCCATGGGGAGCGCGTCCCCCGAACCGGGCCGGTCGTACCGCCCCGTGTGCCAGGTGTGCCACGTCTTGCCGTAGCTGTTCATCAGCAGGCGCAGCATGGCCTTCTCGGCCACGTCCGGGAGCCCGGGGGCCACCAGCTGGCCCGACAGGATCTCGAAGTTGTGGGGGTGCCAGTACTTCCGCTCCTCCGGTGGAAGGCCGTCGAACAGCTTCTCGGAGATGATGTACTCGATGCCGATCAGGTTCGCGTCGCCGGTGTTCCCGTCGAAGAGGACGCACTGGAGGAAGTCCTGGTTGACCTGCCGGCAGTAGTGGTGCGCCTCCATCTGCATGGAGGGGTCGTCCCGCGACGGGTGGAAGCCGGCCACGTAGATGTCGAACTGCTTCACCGGGGCGAAGTCCTGGAGCAGCGACGAGCCGGTCTCCAGGATCGCCTGCCGGATCAGCTTCGGCTCGCCCGCCGGCTGCGTGTGCATCTCGCGCTTCTCCACCATGACCACCTGCCTGTGAACGGGTGTCCATCCGACCGGGGTCCCGGCGGGCGCGCAAGACGCTCGCCACGGCAGGGCGCAGGCGGGCGGGGGCGGCGACCTCCCGCGCGGGTTTGCGTGCGCGGGAGGGGCGCGTTACCCTTCCGTTTCCATCCGTTCCGTCCCCGTCGTCACGCACCTCCCCTCCCGTGCATCCACAGAGCCCCAGGCTTCGCGCCCTCAACGAGAAGTGGGCCGACGTACCGGCCGGCGAGCGCGCGAACCTCCAGTCGTACCTCATCGAGCTGACGGACGCGCTCGGCGTGACGCAGCCGCAGCCGCGGGGCAGCGGCTACGAGTTCGAGTACGCCGTGCCCACCACGGACCGGAAGACGGGCCGGCAGTCCACCAACGCGGTGGACCTGTACCGCGTGGACCACTTCGTCCTGGAGGGGAAGCACCGCGGGCGCGAGGGGGCGGGGGAGACCACGCTCCGCGCGGCGTACGCGCAGGCGAAGCACTACACGGCCGACCTGCCGCACGCGCCGCCGCCGTACCTCATGGTGCTGGACGTGGGCCGCACGCTGCTGGTGTGGGACCGCTGGTCGGGCACGTACGGCGGCTTCAACCTGGCGCGCCGCATCGACCTGCGCACGCTGGCCGAACGGCCGGAGGAGATCGACTTCCTCCGCGCGGTGTGGGACAACCCCGCCTCGCTCGACCCCCGCGGGCGCGCGGCGGCGGTCACGCGCGAGGTGGCGGCGCGGCTGGCGGAGCTCTCCGCCTCGCTGGAGGAGCGGGGGCACGACCCGGAGCGGGTCGCCCGGTTCCTGATGCGCTGCGTCTTCACCATGTTCGCGGAGGACGTGGAGCTGCTCGCCGGGAAGCCGTTCCAGACGGCGCTGGCCGAGTACCGCGAGGACCCGGACGAGTTCGCGGCGACCATGGAGGACCTCTGGAAGGCCATGGACGAGGGACGCCGCTTCGGGCTCAAGAAGCTGCTCCGGTTCAACGGGCACTTCTTCCGCGACGCCTCGGCGCTGCCGCTCGCGCGGGCGGACCTGGCGGTGCTGTACGAGGCGGCCAAGGCGGACTGGAAGCAGGTGGAGCCCACCATCTTCGGGACGCTGCTGACGCGGGCGCTCGACCCGAAGGAGCGGCACCGGCTGGGGGCGGAGTACACGCCGCGCGGCTACGTGGAGCGTGTCGTCCGGCAGGCGGTGGAGGTGCCCATCCGCGAGCGGTGGGAGCCGGTGCAGGCGGAGGTGATCCAGCTCGTGGAGTTGGGGAAGAAGCGGGACCGCGCCACGGCCGAGAAGCGGCTGCGCGAGTTCCATTCGTGGCTCAAGTCGCTGCGGTTCCTCGACCCGGCGTGCGGGAGCGGCAACTTCCTCTACGTGACGCTGCACGCGGTGAAGCGGATCGAGCTGGAGGTGCTGCGCGAGCTGTGGAAGCTCGTCCACCAGGCGGAGATCGGGATCCTGGAGAAGGCGGAGGGAGCGGAGCTGGGGGTGGAGGAGGTGGGCCCGTGGCAGTTCCACGGCATCGAGATCAAGCCGTGGGCGCGGGAGATCGCGGAGCTGACGCTCTGGATCGGCTACCACCAGTTCTGGATGGAGCACCACAGGGGCACCAACCCGCCCGAGCCCGTCCTGCGCGACACGGGGACGCTGGAGCAGCGCGACGCCGTGCTCGCCTGGGACGAGATCGTGGAGGTGCCGGAGAAGTCGCGCCCCGATCCGACGCCGCGCATCCCGCATCCCGTTACGGGGAAGCTGGTGCCCGATCCCGATGCCCGG
>DATABU010000157.1:0-3200 GCA_036259415.1 Longimicrobiaceae bacterium | reverse complement strand
GACAGGCGTCCCTCCGGCCTCTGCCCCCGCGGCGCGGGCGCCGCGCCTGCTCGGCACCGGCTACTCCGGGCGCGTCCCGCCGACCGCGGGGTCGCCCTTGCTCTCGCCGCCGCGCTCGCGGACCACGATCCCCTCGGAGTCGGGGCGGGCGAGGTCGGAGCTGTTCATCTCGTGCTGCCGCTCCTCGGGGACGCCCGCCACCTTCTGGCCGCCGCCGCCGGGCCGCTTGTTCACGGCGTCGTCCTCCAGAGAAGGGGCGTTGAAGGCGGGGCCGCCGTCCGGGGCGTCCTCGAAGCCCTGCTCCGCGAACTGCTGCTCGCCGAGCGGGTCAGCCGCCTCGATCTCCTCGCGGTCGAAGGCCGGGTCCTCGTTGCGGTGTCTGCTCATCGTTTCTCCTCTGTCACCAGTGTCTGCGCGGGTCGCGCGGTTCGATCGCGTACCCGACGTCGTATCCCCGCTCGCGCGCCCAGCGGAGCAGCTCCCGGTCGCCCCCGCGCCCGTAGGCGGGACTCTCCTCGGGCCGGCGCGGCGGGCGCTCGGGGACGCCGAATCCAGGCGGAGCCACGGGCGGGCCGTACGGGAACGGGTCCACGCCCGCCCCGAAGGGACCGTACCACCCCCACGCCATGGGCATGTACGCCGGGCCCATGGGGAAGGATGCCCCGGCGAACGTAGGCGCGTAGCCCCCTCCCCAGCCGCGGTCGTAGCCGCGCCGGAAGTCGGCCCCGTAGCCTCGCGGCCGCCCGGGCCGCCGGTAGCCTCGGTCGTAGCGTGGACCGTCGCGCATGGTGTCTCTCCAGTTGGGGTTCGCGATGGGTCGGGTCCGGGGTTGCAAGAAGCGTACGTGTTTCGCGGAACAGGGCTTGCGATCCCTGGAGGGTAGACCCGGCCGCCGCGGCCGGGCGGTCCCCGACCCGGCTCTCCCTCCCGGAGGAGGGAACGAATGGCTCTGATCCTCGCATCCCTTGCGGCCATTGCACTTGCCGCGCCGCTTTTCGCGCTTCATTATCTGAATCGGCTCCCGCAGGCGCCGGCCTGCCCCGAGTGCCGGCGGATCACCACCCGCGATGAGCGGGGGGCGGCCGTCCAGGAACGCGTCCTGGCGGCGCTGTGGGCGACCCAGGTCCGGAGGTGCACGGCCTGCGGGTGGGAGGGGCGCATGCGCTGGCGGTGGGCGATGCAGAGGCATGGCGGCGGCGAGGCGTGAGGCCCGCGGCCGAGGAGATCCGGAGGTTCCAACCACCCGAACTGCCCGGCCCCGCCGGGGGAGGCGCTGAATGGAGCAGAGGGTTCTCACCGACCGGGACGTGTGGATGCTCGTGGCCGCGGGCCAGCTCAACCTCCGGGGTGCGATCCTGGACGGCGTGAACCTGGAGCGCGCCAACCTCACGGGCGCGCGCCTGGAGCGCGCGAGCCTCAAGGGCGCCCGCCTGGCCGGAGCCATCCTCACCGGCGCCGACCTCTCGGGGGCGGACCTGGAGGGCGCCGACCTCAAGGGCGCCGACCTGACCGAGGCGAACCTCACCGAGACCTACCTGAAGGGGGCGCACCTCTGGGGGGCGTACCTGGAGCGGGCCAACCTGGAGTGGGCCTTCATGGAGGGAGCCTACCTGGAGTGGGCGTACCTGAAGGGCTCGCACCTGACGGGGGCGTACCTGAAGGGAGCCGTGCTCACCGGGGCGGACGCGGCCGGCGCCTCGCTCAAGGGCGCCAACCTGACCGGGGCGTACCTGCGCGGCGCCGACCTGTCGAGGGCGACGCTGGAGTGGACCACGCTGGAGTGGGCGGACCTGGGCGGGGCCAACCTGTCGGAGGCGGTCCTGCGCGGCGCCAACCTCACCGGTTCCGTGCTCGCGGGGACCAACCTGGCGGGGGCTTCGCTGGCCGGCGCGACGCTCAAGGGCGCCGACCTGTCGCAGGCCAACCTGACGGGCGCCGAGATGGCCGGCGCGGACCTGGAGCGAGCCGAGCTGGAGGGCGCCAGCCTCCCCGCCGACGAGCCCTCCTACGACCCCCGTCCCGAGGCGGAGCGCCTGGCGTAGCGGCGCTCCCGCCCGGGATTGCGGGACCGCTCTCCCCCCGCCTAAGTTGTCCCCCGCGCCAGGTCGAGGGCGCGACCAGGACACTCAGCAGAGACGGACCGATGAGCAAGCAAGCCGCCGACCCCGGGGCCGCACAGGCGCACG
The DNA here is from genome assembly GCA_036259415.1 of Longimicrobiaceae bacterium. Taxonomy (GTDB): domain Bacteria; phylum Gemmatimonadota; class Gemmatimonadetes; order Longimicrobiales; family Longimicrobiaceae; genus JAFAYN01. The sequence continues at coordinate 1,014 of DATABU010000157.1, read as the reverse complement.
TCGAGCTGCGCCGCGCGCGAATCCTCGACGGGGTCTCCCGCCCACTCACCCCCGTGGCCGCGGACGCGGAGCCGCTCCCCGGCGAGCACCTCGCCTTCCTCCGCCGCGAGGCCGAGGACCTCTACTGGAACGAGCTGTCGTGGGAGGAGCTGACCGACGAGGAGCTGGTCGCCGGCGGGCACCTCACCGAGATGGTTTTCCCCGGCTTCCTGGCGTTCGTGGAGGGGCTGCTGGTGGACCGCGCACCCGCCGACTCGCTCGCCCCGGCCCGTCCGCACCCGGACGCGGTGGAGGAGGTCCTCACCTTCCTGGCCGAGCGGTGCGTGGAGCTCACGGCCGAGCTGGAGGCCGGAGTGGACTCGCAGCGGGTGGTGTGGGCGCGCTCCATGACCTGCCAGCTGGTGGACCTGGTCCTGTACCGCCTCTACCGCCTCAGCGCCGCCGAGCGGGAGCAGCTCGAAGCCGCGCCCTGACTTGCGTCCCGGGCACCCCTACCTCGCCGGCGCCCCCCTCCTGATTGCCCACCGGGGCGGCTCCGCCCTCGCCCCGGAGAACACCCTCGAAGCCTTCCGCCGCGCGCTGGAGTGGTGGCGCGCGGACCTCCTGGAGATCGACGTCCAGCCCACCGCGGACGGCGAGGCGGTGGTCATCCACGACGCGACGGTGGACCGCACCACCGACGGCGCCGGTCCCGTGGCGGAGCTGCGCCTGGCGGAGCTGCGCCGGCTGGACGCGGGCTACCGCTTCACCCCGGACGGCGGCCTCACCTTCCCCTTTCGCGGCAGGGGCGTCGGCCTGGCGACGCTGGAGGAGACGCTCCGCGCCTTCCCCGAGGCCCGCGTCAACGTGGAGGTCAAGGACGGCCGCGCGCAGGAGGCCGTGTGGGAGACGGTGCACGACCTGGGGGCGACCCGCCGCGTGCTGGTGGCCGCCGGACGCCGCGCGAACCGCTCGCGCTTCCGCGACTACCCGGGCCCGACCAGCGCCTCCGCGGAGGAGATGCAGTCCTTCTAC